>NC_020054.1:3159450-3268980 GCF_000331105.1 Fibrella aestuarina BUZ 2
TACAGACTGACCGATCTGGCTGGTAAACCAATCATCCTTTCGTTCTGGGTGACGTTACGCCCACCATTCATGAGCAAGGCTCAACTGGAAGCACTGGCTAAACAGATCACGCCCGCCATGGAGGCGGGGAAACTCGTTTCGCT
Organism: Fibrella aestuarina BUZ 2; assembly: GCF_000331105.1. Classification (NCBI taxonomy): domain Bacteria; kingdom Pseudomonadati; phylum Bacteroidota; class Cytophagia; order Cytophagales; family Spirosomataceae; genus Fibrella; species Fibrella aestuarina. The sequence goes on from NC_020054.1 coordinate 3,159,594, forward strand.
GGGTGTCACTGGCGACGCACCCGATCAGATAGCGAACCTCCTGGGCGCGCAGCCGGTGCCCTTTGTGCCTGTGGGCGATGGGCGAGGCTTTCTGGAGAAATTCCACGTGGTTTCATTCCCCTCCGTGATCCTCATCGACAAAACCGGCAAGGTCGTCGCAAACCTAAGTGGGTCCGAAACGCAGCAACTGGCTGATAGCCTGAAAGCATTAAACTAAGAATGGCCCCTACGAGTAGGGGCCATTCCTGCGTTGGGCAACTCGATTAGGCCAGTTTCCAGCCGTCGCGGTAATTACGCGAAACAAACTGGTTGGCTTCGTCGTAGTTGGTGATCTTCATGTTCTTACCATCCCACAACAGCTTTTTCCGACCGGGGTAATCAAACCCACGGCCATCACCTTTCGCGGTGCGGAGGTTGTAGCTGCGGATAGCAAGGTTGCCCATCAGCACCGTTTCGGTGAGCGGACCCGCGAAGTCAAACGACGAGCTGAGCGCTTTGTGCTCCTTACTGTTAAAGCCGGCTTTGCAGGCGTCGGCCCAGAGCACCTGATGGCCAAACTCGGGCAGTTTGCTGGCCTCCGCTTTCGGCGCGTCGATCTTATCACCTTTCTTGGTGTAGATCTTCGGGTTCTGCCCATACATGCCGCAGGTCAGTAGGCCTTTATCGCCGATCATCAGCATCCCGTTCTGGCCACCGTCTTCGCTGAGCGGTTCGCTGTCGGGCAGCATCTCGGGCCGCAGGGGCTTGATACCACCGTCAGACCAGGTCATCGTGATGGGCGTCTTGTTGGTGCGGGTTGGCTCGAACTGGAGCATCACCTGCGACGACGGCGGGCAGCCTTCGGGGATGTATTCGGGTGTCCAGTCTTTCAGGAACACGGCCCCCACGCTGCACTCCACCGAGGTGGGCGAACCCAGCCCCAGCGTACGGAACGGCACGTCCATGATGTGGCACCCGATGTCGCCCAGCGCGCCGGCTCCGAAGTTCCACCAGCCGCGCCATTTGAACGGATGATAGCTGGGCGAATACCCCACTTTTTGCGCTGGCCCGATCCACAGGTCCCAGTCTACGTCGTCGGGCGGGGTCGTGGTTTGCGGTACCGGAATACCCTGCGGCCATACGGGGCGGTTGGTCCAGAAGTTAATGGTATGTACGTTGCCAATCAGGCCCTTCTTCACCCAATCCACCATCACCTGCTGCATGGGGTTCGACGACCCCTGGTTGCCCATCTGCGTGACCACGTTGTATTTGCGGGCCGCTTCGGTGAGCATCCGGGCTTCGTAGATATTGTGCGTCAGGGGTTTCTGCACGTACACGTGCTTACCCAATTGCATGGCGGCCATTGCCACGACGGCGTGCGTATGGTCGGCAGTTGAGACCGTTACGGCGTCGATGTTCTTGCCCTCCTTTTCCAGCATCTTCCGGAAATCCTTGTACTTCGCCGCTTTGGGGTGGTTCTCGAAATTCTTTTTAACCTGATCGCGGCCCCAGTCGATATCACAGAGGGCTACAATATTGTTAGCCCCGTTGTTAAAGGCGTTGTTGGTGTCGGAATAGCCTTTCCCGGCAATGCCTACCCCGGCGATGTTGAGTTTATCAGACGGGGCGATAAAACCTTTGCCCAGCACGTGACGGGGTACAATGAAGAAAGACCCGGCGGCCAGCGCCCCGGTTTGCAAAAATTGCCGCCGCGAAGGCTGCGACGAAGGCTGCGGTGAAGGCTGGTTCGACGCTTCGTTTGATTGGTTTGTCTGACTCATAAACGGGCAAGTTGGGTTGACGTTGCAGAAAATGAACTTGCTTTCTGGTAAAAGGCGAAAGTGGGCCAACTTACCGCTTGGGTCCGCAAAAAAGGTAGTGGCCCGCCTGTCGGTATCTAACCGGCTACCAACGGCCGGGCGGGCTGCTCGGCAACGTACCTGGACCGGGCGGTTTTCAGGCCTAAATAGAGCCAGGGTGAGGGGCGTTGGTCAGCGAGTACCTATGCGCTCCACCTGTAGGCAACTGACCCGTTTTTGCCCCGAAAAGAGGGGGATAGCCGAATCAAACCGGGCGCTACAGAATCCGCCGTGCAGGGCTTTTTTTGTCTGGTCCCTACTGTACTTTTGCTGACAGCACATATTCAGTTAACAAACGCCTGCATGGAGTCCATGACTAAACCATCGAAGACCGAAGCCCTCGACCGAAAAAATGCCGAAGCCCTGCTGGGTGGTGGCCAGAAACGAATCGACGCCCAACATACCAAAGGCAAGCTGACGGCCCGCGAGCGCATCGCCCTGCTGGTCGATGAGGGGTCTTTCGAAGAGATCGGTAAGTTTGTCATGCACCGAACCAAAGATTTTGGCCTCGATAAAGAATACTACCTTGGCGACGGCGTCGTAACGGGCTACGGCACCATCGACGGGCGGTTGGTCTACGTGTTTGCGCAGGATTTTACGGTATTTGGCGGAGCGTTGTCGGAAACCCATGCCGAAAAGATCTGCAAGCTGATGGACCTAGCCATGCAAAATGGTGCGCCGCTCATTGGCCTCAACGATTCGGGCGGGGCCCGTATTCAGGAGGGTGTGCTGTCGCTGGCGGGCTATGCCGATATTTTTTACCGGAACACGCTGGCGTCGGGCGTAATCCCGCAACTGTCGGCCATCATGGGCCCCTGCGCCGGTGGGGCGGTCTATAGCCCGGCCATCACCGATTTTATTTTCATGGTCGAAAACACGAGCTACATGTTCGTGACCGGCCCCAACGTTGTAAAGACCGTTACACACGAGGAAGTGACCGCCGAAGAACTGGGCGGAGCTAGCACACACAGCACCAAATCGGGCGTAACACACTTCGCCTGTGCCAACGAACTGGCCTGCATCCAGCATATCAAGCAGTTGTTAAGCTACATCCCGCAAAACTGTGAGGATCAGCCGCCCATGCTGCCGTATGAATCGACCGGCGACGAAAGCCGCCCGGCACTGGATAGTATCATTCCCGAAAACCCCAATCAGCCCTACGACATGCGCGAGGTGATCGAGGCTATTGTTGATACTGGTTCGTTTCTGGAAGTCCACAAAAACTTTGCGGAGAACATCGTGGTCGGGTTTGCGCGTATCGGCGGGCGGAGTATCGGCGTAGTGGGCAACCAGCCCGCCGTGCTGGCCGGGGTGCTCGACATTAACGCCAGCACCAAAGCGGCCCGGTTTGTGCGCTTCTGCGACAGTTTCAACGTACCCCTGCTGGTGCTGGAAGACGTACCTGGCTTCTTGCCCGGCACCGATCAGGAGTGGAACGGCATCATCACTAACGGGGCCAAGCTGCTCTACGCCTTCTGCGAAGCAACCGTGCCGCGCGTAACGGTGATTACGCGCAAGGCCTACGGCGGGGCCTACGATGTGATGAACTCGAAACACATCGGTGCCGATATGAACTACGCCTGGCCAACGGCCGAGATTGCGGTGATGGGTGCCAGCGGGGCCGCTGAGATTATCTTCAAACGCGAAATTGCCACCGCCGATGACCCGCAGGCCAAGTTGCAGGAGAAGGTGCAGGAGTATACCGAAAAGTTTGCCAACCCGTACCGCGCCGCTCACCGGGGCTATATCGACGAGGTGATCTACCCGACCGAAACCCGGCAGAAGCTGATGCGGGCGTTTCAGATGCTCGAAAACAAAGTGGCGACGCTCCCCCGCAAAAAACACGGCAACATTCCGCTGTAAAGGCTATGCAACAGGCTGTTGCGGGCTGCCGAGCTCGCCAGCAACGGCAGCCAGCCTGCTGAGCCGATCGGGTATGAAACACCTGCTGACTTGTTGGTTGCTGGTCGGTCCGGCGCTACTGCTGGCTCAGTCGACGACCCAGTTGAAGACCCCGCTTGTTACGGCAGTGGCCATACGGTTCAACGCGGGTATTGGCATCGGCAACAAACCAAATGTGCTGTTTGGAGCCCCTTTCGCGTTGTCGGGTGAACTATCCGTTCTGTTTCAGGATCAATGGCGCATTGCTGTTGAGGGTGGCGCACTTGACTTTCGGGATGCTAAATATCCCACTCAGCCCATCGGTTGGAGTCTCCTGGGTGGGTACTCAAGGTATAGTCATCAGTATGTTGGTTTGCTGGTTGGACGGTCAATTCTCAACACGGTACATTCGCAAAAACTGACGCTGTCGAGTGGTGCCGACTATTTGCTGGTAGTTGACCCTAATGTCAAAAGCTCTTCCGGCTTTTTTAGCGGGACTCACTATGATTACCGCTACGAGCGGTATCTGAACGTACCGATTCAGCTTGACTATTCGATTGCACCGTTCGCGCGGAAACGTACCCGGGTTGCAGTTGTCGGGCGATGGAATTATAATGCGTACCACTCGTTCCCGATGGTGAGTATAGGCGTTGACCTGCCAATGTATCCGCTACCCGGCCAGTGAACGTACCTGATAGAACTAGACGGAGAGAGCGAGCCGCTTCGTCAGTTGCCGGTTAGTCGCGTCGTTCCGGTAAAAACAGGCGCGCTGATACCCTTTTCGCCTTTTTCATATCTATTTGCATCGCTGAAACGTTGATAACAAAACGACTACTTTCTGCTCTATGAGATCAATATACATGGGTTGGCTGCTGGCGTTGCTGGTAGGCGTAGGTATCCTTTGCCCCACCACCTTGCAGGCTACGCACGTGCGGGCGGGCGAGATCACAACCCGGCGGTTGCCCAGTTCGGGCTCGGGTTCGGCCCTGACCTACGAGATTACCCTGACGGCTTACTATGACGTGCAGAACGGACAAACCGCTGCCGCCGCCGCCGATCAGGTGCTGTTCTGTTTGGGCGATGGCACCCAGCAGAACGTACCCCGGTTACGGCCAATTCGCTTTCTGAACAACGCCACCACGATCAATATCTACCGGTTTGTGTACACCTACGCCGGGGGAGGCGTCTATACCATCTCGGCACGGGTTATCAACCGTAACGACAACACCCGCAACATCAACAACGGCAACTCGCTTAACGTCAACTTCTTCGTGTCGACAACGATTTTTGCCAATGCATCGCTGGGGTTGAATTCGAACCCCGTGCTGCTCAACGCACCTGTCGATTCGGCCAAAATCGGCCAGCGCTACTGCCACAACCCCGCCGCCTTCGACCCCGATGGCGACAGCCTTTCCTATCGTATCGCCACGCCTCAACGGGCGCAGGGGGAAGATGATGTGAGCCCCGCTGCCTGCCGCTCCTTGCCTGTGCCTGCCTACCAGTTGCCTAATGTGATTGGGGCACCGGGTCGGACCGAGGCGGGGGGCTCGCCAGCCACCTTCACCGTCGACCCCCGCACCGGCGACGTCTGCTGGGACGCCCCCGTCGAGGCCGGCCAGTACAACTACGCCTTCGTCATCCAGGAGTGGCGACAGGGCGTCTTGATCGGGGAGATCACCCGCGACGTGCAGGTCATCGTCCTCGACGGACCCAACAAACGACCCCTCATCGACCCCATCGCCGACATCTGCGCCGAGGCGGGCAGCCTCATCACCCAGGCCATCCGCGCTACCGATCCCGATGGCAACCGCATCCTGTTGCAGGGCTACGGCGGGCCCTTCAACCGCACCCCCGAGGGCACCCAGTATGCCCCCGCCCTGCTGCCCCCCGCCTACGCCACCCTCACCCCGGCGGCCTCCCAGCCTTCGCCCGCTACAGGCACCTTCTCCTGGCAGACCAACTGCAGCCAGCTGCGGCAGGACCCCTACCAGATCACCATCAAGGCCACCGACCAGCCCCCCCGGGGCACGGCCTTCTCGCTCAACTCCTACGAGACCTTCGGGGTGCGGCTCATCGCCCCCCGCCCCCAGAACCTGACGGCCCGCCCCCTGGCCGGGGTGGGCACCAGCGGGCGGGCCATCCAGCTCAACTGGAGCGGCTACAGCTGCCTGCCCCCCACACCCCCCGCCGATCAGCAGCCCTCGCAGATGATCGTGTATCGTCAGGAAGGCTGCGACACGCGCAACCCGCCCTCTTGCACCACGGGCATCCTCTCGGGCTACACCCGCATCGGCAGCGTGCCCTTGACGGCGACTACCTTCACCGACACCACCAACCTTAGGCGGGGTGTGAGCTACACCTACCGCATCGTGGCCCAATTCGCCCTGCCCACCGGGGGGGAGAGCGTCGTCTCGGCAGGCGTGTGCCTAAGCCTGCCGCTGCTGGCCCCGGTCCTCACCCAGGTCACCGTCGATAGCACCGGACCGGCCACCGGCGCGGGCCGCGGGGTGATCACCGTGCGCTGGAGCCGGCCCATCGGGCTCAACCCCGCCGACGGGGGCGGTCCCTTCCAGTACCGGCTGCTGCGGGCCGAGGGGGCCACCAGCACGGCCTTCACCCAGCTGACGGCGGTCAACACGGGGCTGCTGCCCTCGGTGGTGGACACCGTTTATGTGGACCGGGGGGTGAACACCGCCGGGGCCGTCTACCGCTACCGGCTGGAGTTCTACACCACCGTCAACGGCCAGTTGCTGCGCCAGGAGACCACCGAGATCGCCAACAGCGTGCGGCTGAGCGCCACGGGCGGCATCCGCCTCATCGAGCTGAGCTGGGCGGCCGCTGTGCCCTGGAGCAACGACAATCAGACGCACCTGGTGTATCGGAGTCGCACGGGCCCGGCGGGCCCCTTCAACCTGATCGCCCAGGTGGCCGTGCAGGGCCCGGCCACCTACCGCTACGTGGACAGCGGGGCCGACCTGGTGGCCTCCGACGGCAACACCAGTGGGGCCCTCTCGCTGGACAGCAGCTATTGCTACCGGGTGCAGACGGTGGGCCAGTATGCCGACCCCACCATCCGGGCTCGCACGGGGCGGTTGCTCAACTACAGTCAGATCCAGTGCGCCTCGCCGGGCGACACCACCCGGCCCTGTGCCCCGGCCCTGACGGTGGATCAGCTCAACTGCGCCAGTCTGGCCCCCGACGCCTTCTGCAACCAGACGAGCTTTGCCAACACCTTAAGCTGGAGCTACCCCACCCAGGTGGGGGGGCAGGCCTGCGACGCGCGCATCGCCTCCTACAACCTGTACTATGCCCGCTATGAGGGTGACAGCCTGCGGCTGCTGGCCAACATCCCGGCCCCGACCACCACGTTTGTGCATCAGAATCTGACCACGGTGGCGGGCTGTTATGAGGTGCGGGCGGTGAACAACCGGGGTCTGGAGAGCGGGCCCAGCAACCGGGTGTGCAAGGACATCTGCCCGTTGTTTGCCTTGCCGAACCTGTTCACCCCCAACGGGGACGGCAAGAACGATGTGTTTACGCCGTTGCGGTGTCCTCGGTTTGTGGAGCGAGTGGAGGTGGTGATCTACAACCGCTGGGGCGTGAAGGTCTACGAATCGGCCGGGCCGGTGCTGGGCTGGAACGGGCAGACCACGAGTGGTAAAGACCTGCCCGGTGGGTTGTACTACTACGAGGTGCGGGTGGTGTATGCGGGCTTGCAGCGAAACGCCGCCCCGCAGTTGCAGAAGGGTTATGTGCAACTCATCCGCGACGCCATTGGTATGCGATAAGGCGTTTTTTCAAGTTAATCGACAGAAGCGCGGTCAGCCAACCAGTACGGGTGGTGACCGCGCTTCTTTTTAATTGGTAGGTAGGCTGTTAAAATTCGGCCGTTTGTCTCTTTGTGTAGAAACAGACTGTTCAAACTACTAGATGGCTTTGCTGCACACCAGACAATCAATTCGGCGCACGGCGGTGGCAACCGTAACGGCCGGGGTTCTTTTCGCCGGCGCGTATCAGAATCGGGATATAAGCCGGGCATCGGTTTCCTTTCTGGACCGCTTCTTCTCGACCCTGTCCGACGACGATAAACACGATCCGAAAAACGCCGTCGCCAGCCTCAGTGTAGCCGCTGGCCTGCAGGCGTCGCTGGTTGCCGCCGAACCCATGCTCAAAAACCCAACCAACATCGACGTGGATGCGCGGGGGCGGGTATGGGTGTGTGAAGCCTACAACTACCGCCCTGCCATCAATGGTAATCCGACCCATCAGGAAGGCGACCGCATCGTGATTCTGGAAGATCAGAACGGTGATGGCACCGCCGACGTGAGCAAGGTCTTTTACCAGGGTAAAGAACTTCAGTCGCCGCTGGGCATCTGGGTGCAGGGCAACAAAGTGATTGTGTCCAACAGCCCTAACGTCTGGGTCTTTACCGACGATAACGGCGACGATAAAGCCGACCGAAAAGAACTGCTCTTCACGGGTATCGACGGTGATCAGCACGATCACGGCATGCACGCGTTTGTCTTCGGACCCGACGGAAAATGGTATTTCAATTTCGGCAACGAAGGCAAGCAACTGAAAGACAAAACGGGCAAACCAGTCATCGACGTAACGACCGGCCGCCCCATCGATGCCCAGAACTATCGGCAGGGGATGGTGTTGCGCTGCAACCCCGATGGCTCGGGCGTAGAAGTGCTGGGCCAGAATTTTCGGAACAACTTCGAAGTGGCGGTCGACTCCTACGGCACGCTCTGGCAGAGTGACAACGACGACGACGGCAACAAGAGCGTTCGGATCAACTACATGATGGAGTATGGCAACTACGGCTATACCGACGAACTCACCGGCGCCGGCTGGCGCGCCAACCGGACCAACATGGAGGCCGAGATTCCGTTCCGTCACTGGCACCTCAACGACCCCGGCGTTGTGCCCAATCTGTTGCAGACGGGCGCCGGGTCACCCACGGGCATCGTCGTTTACGAAGGCTCGCTGTTACCCGTCCAGTTCCAGAATCAGGTCATTCACTGCGATGCGGGGCCAAACGTGGTGCGGTCGTATCCGGTCACGCCCAATGGTGCGGGTTACAAAGCTACCATCGCTAACCTCGTTGAAGGCGTGCGCGACCAGTGGTTCCGCCCGTCGGACGTGTGCGTGGCGCCCGATGGCTCGTTGCTGATTGCCGACTGGTATGACCCCGGCGTGGGCGGGCACCAGGCGGGCGATCAGGATCGGGGTCGCATCTTCCGCATTGCCCCACCCAACACGCCCTGGAACGTACCCAGCACCGACGTGTCGACCGTCGATGGGGCGATCAACGCGCTTCAGAGCCCCAATATGTCGGCGCGCTATCTGGGCTGGACCGCCCTGCATACCCTCGGCCTCAAGGCTGAGCAGCCACTGGCCAAACTGTACGCCACTGCCAGCAACCCGCGCATGAAAGCCCGGGCGCTCTGGCTGCTGAGCCAATTACCGGGCAAAGGCACGCAGTATATCGAAAAAGCCCTGACCGACGCCGACCCAAATATCCGTATTACGGCGCTACGGGCTGCCCGGGAACAAAAAGGGGACGTACCCAGGTACGTTAAACAACTCGTAAAGGACGCCGACGCGCAGGTACGTCGGGAATGCGCCATTGCGCTACACCGCAGCCAATCGCCCGAAGCCCCGGCGCTGTGGGCCCAACTGGCCGCGCAGCACGACGGCAAGGATCGCTGGTACCTGGAAGCGCTCGGGATTGGAGCTGATAACCAGTGGGATAGTTACTACGCCGCTTACCTCAATCAGGTAAATGATCCGCTGGCCAATGCCGGTGGCCGCGATATTGTCTGGCGGGCGCGCACCAAAGCGTCGGTGCCCCTGCTGGCCCGGCTGGCGGGCGAAACCACCGTGCCGCTCAACGACCGGCTGCGCTACTTCCGGGCGTTTGATTTCAACCCCGGCAAAACGGAGAAATCAGCGGCGCTGCTGGCGCTGCTTCAGGCCCAGAAAAGCGAAGAAATTACCCGGCTGGCCCTGCGCCACCTCGACCCGGCTTTCGTTACGGGTAATGCCGCGGCCAAGCAGGCCCTTCAGGCGCTGCTCGACCAGACGTATGGCACACCCGAGTACATCGAACTGGTGCAGCGGTACGAACCCGCTACCGAGAATAAACGCCTGTGGCAGCTTGCCCTGCAAAAACCGGCCGATAACGTGGGGAACGACGCGACCCGGCAGTTGCTCAAGCAGAAAGGCAGCGCGCTGGTCTGGCAGAGTATCAACGGCACGGATGCAGAGGCCACCAACAACATGCTGACCGCCCTACGCCGTGTGGGGACCAAAGAGTCGTTGTCGATGCTGAAAACCGTAGCCACCGATGCCAAACGCCCGATGGCGATCCGGCGGCAGGCGGCGCGGATGATCGGCGGTAGCTGGGATGGTGAAGAACTGGTAATTGACCTTCTCAAGACTGGTCAATTGAAAGGCGAGCTGAAGGGAGCGGCCTATCAGGGCGTAGCAACGGCCTGGCGCAAAAGCGTACGCACCGAAGCCGCCAAATACCTGGATGGGGCACAAACGGCGTCGACCAAAAAACTGCCCGGCGTAACTGAATTGCTGGCGATGAACGGCGACGCCACGCGTGGCCTGACGGTCTACAAAACCAATTGCTCGGTTTGTCATCAGATCAACGGTGACGGGCAGGATTTTGGTCCAAAGCTCTCTGAAATCGGTAGTAAGTTGGGTAAAGACGGGCAGTATCTGGCCATCCTGTACCCCGACGCGGGCATCAGCTTCGGCTATGAAGGTTACGAGGTAAAATTCAAAGACGGCAGTACGCAGATGGGCATTGTATCGAGCAAAACCGAGACCGATTTGCAGATGAAATTTCCCGGTGGCATGGTGCAAAACTTCAAAATGGCCGATGTCGTCAAGATGAAGCAAATCGATTCGTCGATGATGCCGTCGGGCCTGCAAGAGGCGATGGCCACCCAGGAACTGGTCGATCTGGTCGAATACCTGAGCACCTTGAAGCGGAAGCAGTAATTGGTCATAAGCGTTTCCGAGAAAATGACACTAGTCTATAAGCCGGAAAATGACATCTGCTTCAAGCCGGGTGAAGCACTCGGTAGAAACGAAGCAGAAGACCAGCGCATCGGTAGTATGCTTCAAAAAGGCCTGCTGACGCATGAGCAACTAGCTGAGATTGCCGAAGTACCAGTTGATCGCGTCAAGGCCATGGCGCACCAATTGGCTAACCAGTAATAAATAGTCTTAAATCCTGAATTTCTCCAATGACCCAACGTCGCGATTTTCTGAAGCTGGCTCTCGGTGCCACAGGCGCTGTTCTGGCTGGACGTACCTACCCCGCCACAGCAGGCCCCGTCTCACAGGCCGCTTCTGCCGCCAAAAACAAGTTTAAGCTGGATTATGCCCCTCACTTTGGCATGTTTGAGAACAGCGCGGGCAAAGACCCTATTGATCAGCTTAAATTCATGGCCGATCAGGGATTCACCGCCCTCGAAGACAACGGCATGATGGGGCGCGAGCCCGCCATGCAGGAAAAGATAGGCAAAGAGTTGGACCGGCTCGGCATGAAGATGGGCGTGTTTGTCGTCGATAAAGGCGGCAACGGACAAAACTCGCTGGCGGCCGGTAAGAAGGAATACATCGATATCTTCCTGAATGGCTGCCGCCGTGCTGTTGATACGGCCAAGCGGTGCAATGCCAAGTTCATGACCGTTGTACCGGGCGATTTCGAACGAAATCTGCCCATCGGGATTCAGACGGGGCACGTGATCGATGCGCTGCGGCGGGGTGCCGACATCCTGGCGCCGGCGGGTCTGACGATGGTGCTGGAACCCCTCAGTGACACACCCAACCTGTTTCTGCGCACCTCCGACCAGACCTATGAGATTTGCCGGGCCGTAAACAGCCCCGCCTGCAAGGTGCTGTTCGACATCTATCACATGCAGAAGAATGAAGGGCACATCATCCCGCACATCGATTGGGCCTGGGACGAGATCGGCTACTTCCAGATGGGTGACAACCCCGGCCGGAAAGAACCAACTACCGGCGAGATCAATTACAAGAATATTTTCAAGCACATCTACGACAAAGCCAAAGTGACCAACCGCACGTTCATTTTTGGGATGGAGCACGGCAACTCCCGCCCCGGTAAGGAAGGCGAAGAGGCCTTAATCAGGGCGTACGTAGAGTCGGATAATTTTCAGATTTAGTAAAAAAGGGAGTAAACAGCGCGGCACGGAATGCATCCAGAATTTACGTTTTCTGGATGCATTCCGTGCCGCGCTGTTTACTCCCTTTTTCTTACAGTACGACGACTGAATTCTCGTCGGCCGAAATGCCGCTGGCTACGTATTTATCGGCAGCCCAGTCGTTCTCCCAAGTTTGGCCATCGATAACGAAACGGTATTGATATTCAGTGCCGATGGGAAGTTCTACCGTTGTTTTGAACGAACCGTCTTTTTGCTTTTTCAGCGGTTGTGCGGTCACGTCCCAATCGTTGAACTCGCCAACGAGCGAAACCACCTTCGCGCCGTTAACCGCTTCGGCGGGAAGTTCAAACGTTACTTTGGCAACAGGCTTACTTTTCAAAAATTGTTTGGCAGTGGCCATGACGTAAATGTTTTGATGTGGTGCAAAATTATATCGGTACATTTTTAAAATGCTAATTATTAGTCTTTTACAAGATTATATTCTTTATATAGTTCAATTTGTTATCGTACAGTTTCAATCTGCGCATCATTTTTTTAGCGTTATTATAGGCAGGGAGACAGGCAAAAGCATTTTTCCGTCTGGCTCAATTTGTAATCGGCTTGCTTGCTTTGCTTACCATAAGAGTACCGACTGATTTGATTTGTAAACACGACAAGCCAGCTCGTTTTCTGAAGGCACGCCTGCGGAGAGCGGTAATCGGGGCATTGCGGCAATGGCGCAAAATTTGGTCGGTAAGCCGGCTAATTGCTTATAGAAAATAACGAAGCCTGATGCTTGGTTAAAAACTTCATTTTAACAAGATATCGCTTGCGATTTCGCTGGGAAATGATCAATTATTTTTGTATTTTTACAAGCTGAATACGGGGAACTCACGTGCTGCTTTATCGCCTTTCCGGCGGTTGTCCCGCGCCCCGATTTTTGCCTAACTACATACACAAATACCGCATGACAAACGAAGTTGTTGACGCAGACATTCAGGAAGTAGCCGACCCCTCGCGGGCCAACTACGGGGCCGATAATATTCAGGTACTTGAAGGTCTTGAAGCCGTTCGGAAACGTCCGGCCATGTACATCGGCGACGTAGGGGTTAAAGGCCTGCACCACCTGATCTGGGAAGTAGTCGATAATTCGATCGACGAAGCGATGGCCGGTTATTGCGACACCATTCAGGTCACGATTAACGAAGATAATTCCATTACCGTCAGAGACAACGGCCGGGGTATTCCGGTCGGCATGAACCGGCAAACGGGCCGTAACTCACTCGAAGTGGTGATGACGGTGCTGCACGCCGGGGGCAAGTTTGACAAAGACACATATAAAGTATCGGGTGGTCTGCACGGCGTGGGTGTTTCCTGCGTGAATGCCCTCTCGACCCGCCTGCGCGTGGAAGTGCACCGCGACGGCAAAGCCTACGAACAGGAGTACCACATCGGCCATCCGCAGTACGACGTGCGGGAGATCGGTACGGCCGACGACACCGGCACGACGGTTCACTTCAAGCCCGACGAAACCATCTTTACCGAGTCGACGGTATACCGCTTCGACACGGTAGCGGGTCGCCTGCGCGAACTGGCGTATCTGAACAAAGGCATCCGCATTGTCCTCACCGACATGCGCGAACTCGACGAGCAGGGGAACCCCATCAATCAGCAGGAATTCCATTCGGAAGGCGGGCTGATCGAGTTTGTAAAATACCTCGACGAAACCCGCGCGGCCCTCGATGGCATGGAACCCATCTACATGGAAAGCGACAAGGGCAGCACGCCCGTACAGGTGTCGATGGTGTACAACATGGAGGCTGGCGAGAACGTACAGTCGTATGTAAACAACATCAATACCCACGAGGGCGGCACGCACGTGCAGGGCTTCCGCTCGGCCATCACGCGGGTGTTTGGTAAATACCTGGAGCGTAACCCCGGTCTGGTGCCCAAGAACGCCACGAAGGTGAAGTTCGAAGGCGGTGATTTCCGCAAGGGCCTCACAGCCGTGGTATCGGTGAAAGTGCAGGAGCCGCAGTTTGAAGGGCAGACCAAAGGCAAACTGGGTAACCAGGATGTGGTGAGCGCCGTGAGCCAGGTAGTGGGCGAAATGCTCGAACAGTGGCTCGAAGAGAACCCCAAGAAAGCACAGGCCATTGTGCGGAAAGTGCTGATCTCGGCGCAGGCCCGGATTGCCGCCGATCTGGCCTACTCGCGCATCATGACTGAGCGCAAGGATTTCATGGGTGGCGCCGGCCTGCCGGGTAAACTCGCCGACTGCTCGGATACCGATCCCGAAAAATGCGAACTCTATCTGGTGGAAGGTGACTCGGCCGGTGGTTCGGCCAAGCAGGGCCGTAACCGGGCGTTCCAGGCGATTCTGCCGCTGCGTGGTAAGATCCTGAACGTGGAGAAAGCCATGGAGCACAAGATCTACGAGAACGAAGAGATCAAAAATATCTGGACGGCCCTGGGGGTACGTCTGGAAAAGCAGGGCGACGAAACGGTGATGAACCTCGACAAGCTCCGCTACCACAAGATCATCATCATGACCGATGCCGACGTCGACGGTAGCCACATCCGGACACTGCTGCTGACGTTGTTCTTCCGTAACATGCGCCTGCTGATCGAAAGTGGGTACGTATACATTGCCCAACCGCCGCTTTATCTGGTGAAGAAAGGCAAGGATCAGCGCTATTGCTGGACCGAAGCGCAGCGCGAAACGGCCGTGCGCGAACTGGCCGGTAGCGGCCGTGAAGAAGCGGTGCACATCCAGCGGTACAAGGGGCTTGGCGAGATGAACGCCGAGCAACTCTGGGAAACGACGATGGACCCCACGAGTCGAAGTCTGAAGCTGGTGACCATCGAGTCGGCCGCTGATGCTGACCACGTCTTTTCGATGCTCATGGGCGACGAAGTCGCCCCCCGACGCGATTTCATCGAGCGAAACGCCAAGTACGCCAAGATTGATATTTAGTAAAAAAAACCGGGTCAGTTAGCCCGGTTTTTTGTTAATAAACACAACGCGGATTGAGCAGATCAGATGGATTGGCGCGGCTTAGTGGTGCCCATACTAATGGACCCGAAAGGCTCAGGAGCTTTCACGGACAGGCGCATTACAATAATTTAATACGCGAAAATCTGCTTGAATCCGATCAATCCGCGTTGCCTTACAAACCACCCACTTTTCTGAACTCATGCGATATCCGAATCAATCCCGGGGCCGCAACCTAATCGGTAACCTTGTCTCCCGCCTGACTCAGCGTGCCGAGACGACCGCAGGTCGCGCCGACACGAGTACTGACCGCACCCCCGACAAGGTGACTGACCGGGCGAGTAGTGTCATTGACCAAAGTGACTACCTCAGCCGTGACCTGAGCTGGATCAAATTCAACGAGCGGGTGCTTGATCAGGCCCGGCACCCGAACCGCACCCTGATGGAGCGGTTCAAGTTTCTAGCCATTACCGACTCCAACAACGACGAATTCTTCAGTATTCGGGTTGGGAGTCTGTATAACTACATCGACTACCATAAAGAGCGCGTCGATTATTCGGGGCTGCGCGAGGGACCGTTTCGGAAAATGCTGTTCCGGGCGTTGCAACAGTTCAACACCGATCAGCAGGCGGTCTTCATGAATGACCTCATGCCGCTGTTTGCCGAGAATGGGCTGGCCCTGATCAAGTACAGCGACCTGAGTGAGGCTGAACGGCAACAGGCGTCGTCGTATTTCGACCGAACGATCTACCCGACGCTCACGCCCATGCTCTACGACTACACGCACACCTTCCCGGTGCTGCTGGCCAAGGTGCTCATCTTCGGCGTAGTGACGTACACACCCTCGGGTGATTTTCACGATCCTACGCCCGACGATGACAGCGATAACCAACGGCTGTCATTTGTGCAGATACCGGCCAACCTGCCCCGCTTCATGGTGTTTGAGCGCGACGAGCAGATCGCGTTTCTGCCCATCGAAGAGATTGTTCGGCAGCACATCAGCAAGCTCTACCGCAACGTCGAAATCTGGTCGGTAAACCTGTTCCGCATTTCGCGTAACGGTGATTTCACCCTGGAAGAAAACGACGACGTCGAAGCCGATTTTCTGGATGAAATCAAGCAAAAGATCAAAAACCGTCGGCTGGGTCGCGTGGTGCGGGTCGAAGTCGAGGCGGGCGCTACGCAGTCGTCGGCCTCGGAATGGATGATCAACCTGTTGAAAAAGCGCTGGGAGATCGACGATTACAACATCTTCCCGGTCGACACGCTCATCGATTTCACGAGTTTGTGGCAGATTATCCGCCACCCGGAGTTCAAAAATGATATGCCCGCGCCGCATCCGTCGGTGCCACCCGTCGGGCTGGAACGCGAACGAATCGGGGACATTTTCGAGGCGGTGCGGGAGCGTGATATCCTGATGCACCACCCGTACAACAACTTCGAGCCGGTGCTGCAACTGCTGGAACAGGCCGCCGAAGATCCACAGGTGCTGGCGATCAAGCTGACGGTGTACCGGCTGGCTAAGCGGTCGCGCATTACGGAAGCCTTGCTGAAAGCCGCCGAAAACGGAAAGCACGTGTCGGTGTTGTTTGAAGTGAAAGCGCGTTTCGATGAGGAAAACAACATCCGCGAAGCGCAACGGCTGCAAAAGGCGGGCTGCTTCGTGATTTATGGCATCAGCCGGTTCAAAACGCACACCAAACTGCTACTGGTGGTCCGTAACGAAGGCAGTAAAGTGGTGCGTTACGCCCACCTGTCGAGCGGTAACTACAACGAAGACACCGCCCGGATGTATACTGACATTGGGCTGATTACGACGAGTGAAACGTACACCAACGACATCTCGGAGTTTTTCAACGTCATCACGGGGCATTCATTGCCGAGTCGGTATGATTACCTGATCACCGCCCCGCGTGACATGCGCAACCAGTTGATTGACCTGATCCGCACGGAGGCCGACCTCGCCCGGCGTGGGTTGCCCAGCGGCATCTGCATCAAGATCAACTCGCTGGAAGATAAAACGGTCATTGATGAGCTGTATGCGGCTTCGCAGGCAGGTGTACCCATCCGGCTGATCGTGCGCGGAATCTGCTGCCTGCGTCCGGGGCGCAAAGGGCTGAGCGAAAACATCACCCTCCGGTCGATCGTGGGCGATTACCTGGAGCATACGCGGCTCTTTTACTTCCACAACGCGGGTGAGCCGAAGATCTACGGCGGCAGCGCCGACGTGATGGTGCGGAGCTTCGACCGCCGGATCGAATCGCTGTTTTACCTCGCCGATGTGCGGGTGCGGCAACAGGCCATCCTGATTCTGGAATACAACCTGCACGATACGGTGAACGCCTACGAGCTTCAGGAAGATGGCACCTACAAAAAGTGTGAACCGGCCGAAGGCGAAGCCCCTTTCAACATGCAGGAGGCCTTTTTCAACGTAACAGAGGCCGATGTGATGCAGGCCCAACTGTTCGATGAAATCATTGAGCCGCCCGTCGACGTACCTGCCAATCTGGTTGAAGGCAGCGAACGCACCATTGCCACGATTTAAGGGATATCGGTATTGGTTGTCATTAATGGTCACTGGTTGTCATTCGTAGTCATTCATTGTGATCATCAATGACAACCAAGCCAATGGCTTGAAGCCTGATGACTCGGAATGGAGCTATTTCTTCGATTCACCAACGGCCTTCCGGTCGGATACATCGGTGCCGTCGCCGGACGTGGCGGGTACGTTGGGAGGCGCTGACCGACGAAGAACGCCGCCGGTTTGTGCCCCTCTGCCCGGATTTCGCGCTGGAATTGACATTGCCTTCTGACCACCTGCCCGACCTCGATTGGCTGAGTAACGGCGTGCAACTGGGCTGGCTCATCGATCCTGACGCGCGCACGGCCTGTGTCTACCGTCACAATGGGCCGGTCGAGGAAATCACAAACGTAACGACGTTGCCGGGTTAGCCGGTGCTGTCTGGGCTTGCCTTAACGCTGTTTTAGTACCAATGGTCCGTGGCAAACGGGAATAGCTCCCGGTTTGGCTTCGGCAGCGGGCGGCTGATACAACCCACGGCCAAGCAGCAACAGGCCGAGGCCAACGGTGAAAAAGGGCATGAGCCGGGTGAAGCGCTGACGTACCTGACTCGGAAACAGCGTCGGTAACGCGCGAATAGCCAGGAGCGCTGGCAACGTACCCAGCCCAAAAGCCAGCATGTAGAAGGCACTGGGCACCGCCTGCCCCGTAGTGATGGCACCCGCCATCGCTACGTATACAAAGCCACAGGGCAAAAAACCGTTGAGCAAGCCCAGGCCCGCAAATGATAGTAGCGAAGGCCGTTGCAGCCAGCGCGCCATCGGGCCCATGAGCCACCGCGACGACAGGCGCGCCGTCAGACTGCCCCAATGCCCCCGTTGCAGCACCGTCAGCGACAGCAAAAAGACGCCCGCCCCCACCGATACCGAGCGCTGCCAGCCGAGCCAGTGCAACCCTTGCCCCAGCCCGCCAATCGCCGCGCCCAGACTCGCGTAGGCTATGAGCCGGGCAGCGTGGTAAACCAACGTACCCAGCCATCGCTGATGGTAGGGGAGTCGGCCCAGGGGCAGGGCCATGGCCAGCGGACCGCACATACCCACGCAGTGCAGACTACCCACCAGGCCCGTTGTGAGGGCTGCCAGAAGCCAGGCCATACTCATAAAAAGAGTTCCTGCTCGGTGTAGTAGTCACGCTGCCCGTCGGACCACGTGAACTGCACGCGCCAATGGCCTTTCAACAGCCCCTTGGTCGATACAAGCTGACGAGCGGTGTGGTCCTGCGGAATTTTGACTTTGAAATCCTGGACCCGGTCGGCGGGGCGGTAAAACAGGAGGGTCCCTTTGCGAAGTGAAGCGGGCAGGAAAACCGCTACTTCCTGGGTGTCGGCAAGGTACGTCATGGGAACCTTGTTGGTTAAGCGAGCCGCGTTGGCAACGCGGTCGATGTGTTGTTGATACGCGATCTCGTCCTGATAGTAGTCGTCGCGGACCAGATCGATACGCTGACGGCTCATGCTAACGACCATCGTGCCAATGAATCCGGCAAACAAAACGAAGACGAGCACAATGGATTTTCCCCAGTTCATAAGTCAAAGTAGAAGCACTAAACACGCGAACGAGTGATGATTTGGCAGATGGCTGACTGAAATCACTCGTTCGTGCTTTCAGTCGTTGGCCGTTACTGTGCGGGTCCTAAAAAGCGGGTATCTAGCTCGTCGATGACCGCGTCGCCACTCAATACGTCGATATGCAGGTCGGTGGAGGCATCGTGCAGTGTCGCTTCGGGCAGGCTGATGAAGAACATCGTTTTAGCCAGTTCGCCGGGCTGTACGGTGCTGAGCGGCTGGACGAATCGCAACTGCGCATCGGGTTGACTGATGCGTAACCGCACGGGCAGGGCACCGTAGGTTTTGTTAATGACTTCCAGCGAATACAGGTTGGCGATTCGGCCGTTGGCTTCGCGCTGGTACAGCTGCCCCGGCGCGCGCAACACCGTAACGTCGAGCGCCGGGCGGGTCATAAGCAGGCTAGCCAAAATGATCAGCAACCCCAACAGCACCGCCGAATACGCCGCAATGCGCGTGGTAAACCGAAACGGCTGGCGCGATTCAATGCCCTTCTGCGAGTCGTACCGAATCAGGCCGGTTGGCCGGTCGATTTTGGTCATCACCTCGTCGCAAACGTCGATGCAGGCTGTGCAGCCGATGCATTCCATCTGTGTGCCGTTCCGAATGTCGATACCCGTCGGGCACACATGAACACACAGTTTACAGTCAATGCAATCGCCTTTGGGCGCCGGGGTGGTAGGGATGTGCTGGCTGGGATTGTTCGGTATCGCTTCACGAATGGCGATCCCGGCGTCGGAAACGGCCCCGCCCCCCCCGCGCTGAAGGCGCCCCCTTGGTTCGCCGCGGATGTAGTCGTAGGCGACGATCAGCGAATTTTTGTCGAGCATTACGCTTTGCAGCCGCCCATACGGGCAGATGGTCGTGCAGACGATCTCGCGCAGGTAGGCAAACACGCCGTAGAAAACACCCGTAAAGACCAGCATCGCCGTCAGGCCTGCCAGGTGCTGATTGGGGTTGTCGGTGATCAGGCTCAGCCAGGCGTCACGGCCAATCAGGTACGCCAGAAACGTATTGCTGATCAGGAACGAAAGCAGGAAGAAAACCAGGTGCTTGCCCGTCTTTTTCAGCATCTTCTCCGTTGTCCAGGGGGCCGCATCGAGGCGGCGGCGGGCGGTGAAGTCGCCTTCAATCCACGTTTCGATTTTCCGAAAGACCCCTTCCATGAAAATCGTTTGCGGGCAGGCCCAGCCGCACCACACCCGCCCGTAGATCACCGTAAAAAAGGCGATGAACACCGTAAACGTGATCAGCCCGATCGCGACGAGGTAGAAATCCTGCGGCCAGAACGTAACCCCGAACACGATAAACCGGCGCTCCAGCACATTGAACAGGAACAGCGGGTGCCCATCGACCCACACAAACGGCCCAGCAAACAGGCAAGCCAGCAATTCCAGACCAACCACCGTCCGCCAGCGGGTAAACGCCCCCGAAGTGGCTTTGGGGTACAGCCATTTACGGCCGCCGTTCTCAAGCTGATTAGGCAGGTGGGTCCGGAAATAGTCATCGACCGGGCTGGGTTCGTGAACGTCGAGGTTCATAGCGAGTGATTGAGTTAAAGAAGCTGGCACGCGACGTGCCAGCAACGTACCTACTTAAGCGCGACCATTTTTTCGCCCTGTGGTTCTTTGGCACCAACGGGTTTCGAGCCTTGTAGCGACAGGATGTAGCTGGCGACCTGTTGCACCTGCAACGGGTTGAGCTGGCTCTTCCACGACATCATGCCTTTTTCGGGCACACCTTCGTTGATGGTGTGGTAGACCGCTTTTACCGATCCGCCGTGCAGCCAGTACTCGTCGGTCAGGTTGGGGCCAACGCCGCCCTGCGCCTGCTGGCCATGACAGGCCACGCATTTTTGCGTAAACAGCACCTTGCCGGCGTCGAGCGATTTGGCGTCACCCACCAGCTTGACCGTGTTCTCGTTGATCGACCCGGCCACTTTCTGGATGTAGGCCTCACGGGCTACTTCGGCTATCTGTACTTCTTCGGAGTACTCGGCCAGCGACGACTGCCCAACCCCCACCACGTGGAAAAGCAGCAGGTAGATGACCGCAAATCCAATGGAGCCGTAGAAGAGACCCATGAACCAGGGCGGCGTGGGGTTGTCGAGTTCGTGGATGCCGTCGTAGGCGTGTTCCATCACCAGCTCTTTCTCCTGGGCCAGCGGCCGTAACCCCGTAACGTACTGCCAAAAGGTGCGTTTCTCTGCAGCCTGACCCGCCGGTGCCAGAATGGCCTTGAGCATGATTAGCAGGTAGACGCACAGGAAACCCACCAGCACCATGCCCACCAGTAACGTGATCAGCGCAATCAGGAGCACCAACTCCTCGCCCGATTCAATGGCCCAGATCGATTTGCCGGGGGCATTGCCGGAGGCGGTGGCCAAACCGGCGTTTACAAACAGTGTCGAAAAGTACATGGCAGGACGGTTTAAGGCAACGTAGAATCATCGAGAGGAAGGCGGCTCATCTGACCCATATGGTTCTTGTCGGCCAGCCAGAGATAGAGACCCACCAGCAGAAAAAACGCGAAGAAGGTCAGGAAGGAACTGATCATGTAGAGGTCGGCTCCGGGGATTTTTGAGATGAATTGCTTGAACATAAGAGCAGGGATGGCTAATGACTAATGCACGATGTATAGTGTACAAGGCGCGTTGAGGCACAATGGTGTTTGGTGGGCCCAACTGGCCTTCGCCATTGTCCATCGTGCATTATTCATTGTACATTATCTACTAGCGGTTTCCATTTTTTTGATGTCGGTGCCGAGGCGTTGCAGGTAGGCGATAAGGGCCACAATCTCCCGGTCGGGTTGCACCTTGATGCCGTCCTGCGCCAGCCGTTGGCTGATCGTCGTAGCCTGCTTTTGCAGATCGCCGCCCGCCGTCGCGATGGTCTGATCATCGTAGGGCACGCCCACCTTGCGCAGGGCGCTCATCTTGGCGCTCGTCTTGTCGGTGTCGAGTTTGCGCTCCAGCAGCCAGGCATAGGCGGGCATAATCGAACCGGGCGACATCGAGCCGGGGTCACGCATGTGGTAGTAGTGCCACGAGTCGGGGTATTTGCCGCCTTCGCGTTGCAGGTCGGGGCCGGTGCGCTTGCTCCCCCACAGGAACGGGTGGTCGTAGACATATTCGCCCGCTTTGGAGTATTCACCATAGCGCTCGGTTTCCGACCGGAACGGCCGTACCATCTGGCTGTGGCAGCCTACGCAGCCTTCGCGGATGTAGAGGTCGCGGCCTTCCAGCTCCAGGGCCGTGTAGGGTTGGACGGCGGCAATCGTGGGTACGTTGCTGCGTACCATGAAGGTCGGAATGAGCTCAACCAGCGAGCCAATCAGGATCATCACCAGCGAGCCGATCAGCAGCGGAATGGGCTTGCGCTCAAACCAGCGGTGCCAGAACGTATCGCCACCCGTGGCCACGAAGGTTTTGGCCAGCGCCGGGGCTTCGGCGGGTTCGTTGGCGGTCAGCGAGCCAGCGGCCATCGTTTTGAAGAGGTTGTAGGCCATCAGGATAGCCCCCGCCAGGTACAGGGTGCCGCCAATAGCCCGCATCTGATGCATAGGCAGCAGGCGCAGCGTGGTTTCGAGGAAGTTGCCGTAATGCAGCGTGCCTTCGGGTGTAAACTCTTTCCACATCATCCCCTGCGTGAACCCCGAGATATACATCGGGATGGCGTAGAACAGAATGCCCAACGTACCCAGCCAGAAGTGGACGCTCATCAGCTTGGGCGAGAACAGAGGCGTGTGGTAGAGGCGCGGCATGAGCCAGTAAAGCATGGCAAACGTCAGGAAGCCGTTCCAGCCTAGGGCGCCCACGTGCACGTGCGCCACGATCCAGTCGGTGAAGTGGGCAATGGCGTTGACGTTCTTGAGCGACAGCATCGGGCCTTCAAACGTCGCCATGCCGTAGGCCGTCAGGCCCACCACCATAAACTTGAGAATGGTGTCTTCGCGCACTTTGTCCCAGGCACCGCGCAGCGTGAGCAGGCCGTTGATCATACCGCCCCACGACGGCGCGATGAGCATGATCGAGAACACCACCCCCAGCGACTGCGCCCAGTCGGGCAGCGAGGTGTAGAGCAGGTGGTGCGGACCGGCCCAGATGTAAATGAAAATCAGGGCCCAGAAGTGCAGAATCGACAGCCGATAGGAGTACACGGGGCGGTTAGCCATCTTGGGCAGGAAGTAATACATCATACCCAGATACGGCGTGGTCAGGAAGAAGGCTACGGCATTGTGGCCATACCACCACTGCACGAGGGCATCCTGCACCCCAGCATAGAGCGAATAGCTTTTGAGGAAGCTGACGGGGATCGCCATCGAGTTGACGATGTGCAGCACGGCCACCGTCACGAACGTGGCGATGTAAAACCAGATGGCTACATAGAGGTGCCGTTCGCGCCGTTTGAAAATCGTCCCGAACATATTCACCCCGAAAACAACCCAGATCAGCGTAATGGCGATGTCGATAGGCCATTCGAGTTCGGCGTATTCTTTCGAGCTGGTAATGCCAAAGGGTAGCGTCGCCACGGCCGACAGGATAATCAGCTGCCAGCCCCAGAAGTGCACCCGGCTCAGCAGATCGGAAAACATCCGGGCCTTGCAAAGCCGCTGAAGCGAGTAGTACACGCCCATGAAAATGGCGTTGCCCACAAAGGCAAAAATGACGGCGTTGGTGTGGAGCGGCCGGATGCGCCCAAACGTGGTTTCGGGGGTGTTCAGGTTGGCGACCGGGGCAAACAGCTGGGTGGCGGCAATCACCCCCACGAGCATCCCGATAACCCCCCAGATGATGGTCGCTACGCCAAAATCACGCACAATGCGGTTGTCGTAGGTAAACTGCTCAGCGGGGAGCTGGCTGATGGGGGGCTGATAACCCGGCGGCTGCCCAAGGGTTTCGCGGTCCGACGAAACCAAGGTAACGGGGGTGTTTGATACAGTAGACATAAGCAACGAAACGGAGGTTAGTAATTAAGCAGGATCGGTTGGCGGCGGGCTGAGCGTAGCGGTGTCGTCGTCGAACAGCATGCGCAGGGAAGGGGTGTAGAGGTCGTCGTGCTGGCCGGTTCGCATCGACCAGATGAACGCGCCCAGAAAACCCAGGGCCATAACGAGACTGACGCCGATCATAAAAAAGAGGATAGCCATACGCAGGGAGGTTTAACACCCCAAAAGTGAGTGGCTGTCGGTCGGGCACCGATGAGTTCGGTCAGGTAGCTGCCTGATAAAATTCAGCCGCCTGAAAAGCTGATAAGTATCAGTTTCGGAGCTGACGGCCGTCAGGTAGCCGGGCAGGGGGAAGGGCTACTTTTACGTACCGAAACACCCCTATGTCCAGTACACTATGCAACTCGTTGCCATCACCCCAACTCTCGACGAGGCACTGCCCACCCTGCTCACCTGCCGCACTCAGAACCAGCACTGGGCGGCTACGCTACGCCACAACGAAGCGGAGATCGACGGGCTGCTGAGCCTGTTCGATGACCTGAAAGACCGGCCTAATCCGCAGGGACTACACCACCGGCTGATGAGCTACTATACGAGCCTGAGCCGGCTGAAAAACCGGATCGATCAGCTCCGCGAGCTTTACCTGTGTGGCTGCACCACCTGTGGCAGCGCGCCCTGCCAGGACCCGAAGTATAATCGCTATCAGGCGCTCACCGGTACGTTCGCCCAGTTGGGTGACGAGCTGACCCGCCTCCGCGAAATCTGCTACCAGTTTCTGTCGGGGCTGGTGAGGCTGAATTTGATTTAACCCCGTCGCGGGTTTGAACCGGACGGGGCCGGATGTCGATTACTAGAGCAGGCGGTGGCGATGGCCCCGCCGGTCAACATCCGTCCAATCCGTTTCTGGCCCCGCGCCACGTACCGCATGCATACACCCCTTCGCGACATCGAAACCGAAGCTGACATTGCTTACTTTCTGGACCGTTTTTACGCCCGCGTGCGGCAGAATCCGGAGCTGGGTTACCTCTTCGACGGGGTAGCGCAGGTCGATTGGCCCACCCACCTGCCCAAAATCCAGGCGTTCTGGTCGAGCCTGCTGCTGGGCACCAACAGCTATCAGGGGCAACCCATGCGCCCCCATTTCGAACTGGCGCAAAAAGCACCCATCCGGCCCGGCCACTTCGACCAATGGCTGGCCTTGTTCAGCCAGACCCTGGCCGAGTGTTTTGCGGGCGAGCGCGCCAACGAAGCCTGCCTGCGTGCTCAGTCGATTGCGGCCGTCATGCAAAGCCGCCTGCACCTGACAGGGTTGCTTCAGACGGAGTAAAGGGCTGTCAATCAAGTCTATTTCATCGTTCACTACCCAATGGTTATTCCCATTTTCTTCCTGGCGCACTGGTACTCCTCGGTACTGATGCAAACGTTTTTTCTCCACCGCTACGCCGCCCACCAGATGTTCACCATGAGCAAAGGCTGGGAGAAATTCTTCTACACGCTCACGTTCATTACGCAGGGGTCGTCGTTTCTGAGCCCGCGCGCTTATGGCATCATGCACCGCCTGCACCACGCACATGCCGACACCGAGCACGACCCGCATTCGCCGGACTTCTCCAAAAACCTGTTCGACATGATGTGGAAGACCCGCACCTACTACAACGACATCGTGAACAACCGCGACCAGATTCCGGCCAAGTTCAAAAAGAACGTACCCAACTGGGCGTTTATGGAATGGCTCGGCGACCGGTGGTTGGTGCGCCTGGGCTGGGTGGCGGTATATACGCTCATCTACGTGGTCTTTTCACCCTCGCCCTGGTGGTTTTTGCTATTGCCCGTCCATTTCCTGATGGGGCCGGTACACGGAGCCATCATCAATTGGTATGCCCACCGCTACGGCTACACCAATTTTGTCGTTAACGACACGGCGAAAAATCTGCTGCCGTTCGATTTTCTGATGATGGGCGAATCGTACCACAACAACCACCATAAATGGGGGGGGCGGGTCAACTTCGGCGGGTTTCGCTGGCATGAACTCGATCCGGCCTACCCGCTGATTCGGCTGCTCAACAAGGCTGGCGTGATTCGGGTACGTTGGGGCCGCGACGAAGCGTATATGTAAGCCCGTTATCCTGATGTTAACCAGTCGGAGGCGGGCTAAAAATCAAGGTTTGGGCTGATGGCTATCATACTTTTTGGTTAGTAATAGCCGTATCTTCACCCATAAATCCCAAGCATCTATGTAAGTGGGCCCAATCGCCTTTTTGTGATGGAAGTCAACACACTATCGCCACCCGCCGTTCCGGTCAAGAAAGCCGTACTCCTCTGCTTTCTGCCGCCCGCTACCTCGCGGGAAGCCGTTCAGGAACGCACCTTCATGACAACGTTCAGTCAGGGGTTACAGCAGCGCCTGCCCGATCTGGTGCGGGTGCTCAACGTCGACCAAATGGCCCATCCTGACGTGGTAAGCAGCTTCAACCTGACCCAACTGCCTGCCCTGGTACTGGTGCACCATGGCGTCGAACGCTGGCGGCAGGAGGGGGTTCGGGCCTGGGAAGAACGCACCTTACTGCCGCACCTGCTGGAGCGGATCAAAGAACTTTGAGTATCGGTAAATAGGGGAGTGCAGATCCCGGTGTGCCATAGGGGTTAGGCGCATCGGGATTTTTTTGTGGTTGGGTTTGCCAGGAATAGCGTGAGTTGGAGCGCCTTACTGATAGCATAAACAGGACTGCCGCACAGTTGAAGACCCGTGCGACAGTCCTGTTTATCAATAACTTAGCGTATTTATACCGTCTGCGAAAAGAGACGTTCGGTGCGTTGGCTGCGGGCGAGGTGGCGGTCAAACACCATGCAAATGTTGCGCAGAAAAGGGCGGCCTTCGGGCGTTACCCATAAGTGAGTTTCGTCGAAATCGATCAGGCCGTCGGCGCGAAACTCACTCAATTGCATCAGCAACTGGGTACGTTCGCCAACCGACAGCTCATTCGTAGCCCAGACGGTGCCAAACCGACACATGATGTCGAGGATTTGCTGCCGTACCTGGCTGTCTTCGTCGGTCAGCAAATGGCCGCGGTTAATGGGAAACTGCCCGGCCAGTACGCGCTCCTGATACCTGCGCAAGTCTTTGTCGTTCTGCATAAACGCCGTGCCGATGTCGCTGATGGCCGACACGCCCAGCCCGATCAGCATGTCGGTACGGGTGGTGGTGTAGCCCATGAAATTGCGGTGCAGCGTTCCGTTTTGCAGCGCCACGTGCAGCGAATCGTGGGGAAGCGCAAAATGATCCATGCCGATCTCAACGTACCCAGCCGCGAGCAGCAATTCACGCCCGATTTCGTAGAGTTCGCGTTTGGCCTCGCCCGTAGGCAGGTCGGCGTCCTGAAAACCCCGCTGCCCAAAGGCCCCGCTGCTGTTTCCGATCCAGGGCACGTGGGCATACGAATAAAAGGCGATGCGGTCGGGGCGCAGCGTCAGGGTCTGGGCAACCGTCTGCCGGATAGAGTCGGGTCGTTGAAAGGGTAACCCAAACACCAGATCGTGGCTGATCGACGTGTAGCCGATGGCGCGGGCCTCCTCGGTAACGCGGCGCACATTCTCGAACGGCTGCACGCGGTGAATGGCCCGCTGCACCACGGGGTCGTAGTCCTGCACGCCGAAACTAACCCGCCGACAGCCCCCGTCGAAGAGCGTTTGCAGGTGCGCGGCGGTCGTGTTGTTGGGGTGACCTTCCCACCCAAAATCGGGCCCACCACTCGATGACGCTTCTACCGGATCGGCCAGCTCAAAGAGGCCCGTCAGCAGCCGTTGGAGTTCCTGCGGCGAGAAGAAACTGGGTGTACCGCCACCAAAGTGTAGTTCGGCAAGGCGCGGGCGTTCGGGGAGCCAGTCGCAGTAGAGCGCCCACTCAGCCAGCAGGGCGTCGATGTACGGCTTCTCAACGGCGTGGTTGCGGGTGATGTGCTTATGGCAGGCACAAAACGTACAGAGGCTTTCGCAGTACGGCAGGTGAATATACAGGCTGATCCCGTCGGCGTAATTGTCCATGGCAAAGGCCGTGGTGAGCCGATCCTGCCAGACCGTATGGTCAAAAGCGGCTGTGTTCCAGAAGGGTACGGTCGGGTAGCTGGTGTAGCGAGGACCAGGTACGTTGTATTTGGCGATGAGCGCGTTATGCATGGAAAAGCCCGCCCCAGGTACGTTGTCAGGCCGCAGGATCAGACAAAAATCGCGGGGCGGGCGGGTCGTCAACCCAACGCCAATCAGCCGCCGGGCTGATCTTCGTCAGGTTTTGGTGGGGGCGGGGCGATCAATTTTGACCAAACGATTCAGGATGATGACGCCTACGGCCAGCCCCACCAAAACGGTCTGTTACCACTGCGGTACCGACTGCCCCAGCCCTACCGCGACGCTATATTACGACGACAAACCGTTTTGCTGTACGGGTTGCGAGACTGTTTATCAGGTGTTGCAGCAGCACCAGTTGTGTCGCTATTACGACCTGAATACCACGCCCGGTACGTTCATCCCCAGCCAGACGCCTTCGCTCGACCGGCTGGCGTTTCTGGACCACCCCGACATTGCCGCGCAACTGATCGACTTCCAGAACGACAAGGTGGCCCATGCCACGTTTTACGTACCGGCCATCCACTGCTCGTCGTGTTTGTGGCTGCTCGAACACCTGTACCGCATCGAACCGGCGGTGGAACAGACCCGCGTCGATTTCCTCAAGAAGCAGGTGCATCTGGTCTTCAATCCGGGGCAGTTGTCGCTGCGGCGGGTAGCCGAATTGCTCACCTCGCTGGGCTACGAACCGCTGATCAGTCTGAACGACGTGGTGAAAGAAGGACAAAAACAGACCTACCGGCCGCTGCTGTACCGGCTGGCGGTGGCGGGGTTCAGCGCGGGTAATATCATGCTGTTCAGCTTTCCCGAATACCTTGGCCTCGACGATTCGCTTTTTAAGCACTGGTTCGGGATTATCAACCTGCTACTGGCCACCCCCGTCGTGTTCTACTCGGGATCGGGCTATTTCGAATCGGTCTGGAAGAGCCTGCGCAGGGGTATTATCAACATCGACTTTCCTATTCTGCTGGGTATTCTGGTAGCTTATTTCCGGGGTACGTATGAAGTCTTTGCGCTGGGTGGTGCCGGGTATTATGACTCGGTTACGGGACTGATTTTCTTTTTGTTATGTGGCAAATGGTTTCAGCAACGTACCTACGATTTCCTGTCGTTCGAGCGCGATTACAAGTCGTATTTTCCGCTGGCGGCGCGTCGGCTGGTGGGTGATCAGGAAACCTTCGCGCCCGTGGCCGAGCTGCAAAAAGGCGACCGGATTCGGGTCCGTCACGGCGACCTGATTCCCGCCGACAGTCTACTGTATCGGGGGGAAGGCATCATCGATTATGCGTTCGTGACGGGCGAATCGACGCCGGAAAACCGCGATCCGGGGGCACTGCTCTACGCGGGTGGTCGGCAACTCGGCGGGGCTATCGACCTCGAAATCGTGCGAAACGTATCGCAGAGCTACCTGACACAGCTTTGGAATAACGAGGCGTTCAAAAAAGAGCAAACCACTGGTGCACAGACTTTTGCCGACGCCGTGGGTACGTACTTTACCATCACCGTATTGACCCTCGCTACGCTCATTGGTGCCTACTGGTATGGCTGGGCCGGGCAGCCCACCACGGCGGTCAACGCGTTTACGGCGGTGCTGATCGTGGCTTGCCCGTGCGTGCTGTCGCTGTCGTATCCGGTGGCGCTGGGGCATGGGCTGCGGCTGCTGGGCAAACGGGGGCTCTACCTGAAGAATGCCGAAACCATCGAACAACTCTCCCGCTGCGACACCATCGTTTTCGACAAAACCGGTACGCTCACGACGCCCATTACCGAGTCGGTTACGGAGGTATTTACTCCGCCGCTGTCGCCCATCGAGCGGGCGATGGTCGCCACGTTGGCCGGGCAGTCGGCGCACCCGTTGAGCCGTCGACTGCGGCAGTTTCTGGCCGAAGAACCGCCCGTTGCTATTGCTCACTTCACCGAAATGCCGGGACAGGGCCTGATTGGCCTGGTAAACGAAGCGATAGTGAAACTGGGCAGTGCCGCGTTTGTCGATGCACCTTCCACCGCAACGGTCAGTGGCTCGGTGGTACACGTCCGTATCGACAACCAGTATCGGGGCTACTTCCGGCTGGCCGGGCAATTGCGCGATGGCGTCGTGGATATGCTGACGGCGCTGAAGGGGAGCGGCAAGGACCTGTACCTGCTATCGGGCGACGGCGATGCTGCCCGCAAGAACCTGCGCGCCTGGTTTGCCGACGAGGCGATGACGTTCGGCTGTAGTCCCGACGATAAACTGCGCCTGATCCGGGACTTGCAGGCGGCGGGCCGGAGGGTGCTGATGATCGGCGATGGTCTCAACGATGCCGGTGCCCTGCGACAAGCTAACGTGGGTCTTGCCGTCACCGATGATACGCTTCAGTTTACGCCCGCGAGCGATGCCATTCTGGAAAGTCGTTCGTTACGGCAACTGCCTCGCTTTCTGCGTTATAGCCGCTTTGCCATGCGCCTGATCCGGGGCAGCTTCGGCATATCGTTGTTATACAATTTCGTCGGGCTGTCGTTTGCGGCTACCGGCCACCTCTCGCCTGTTGTGGCGGCGGTGCTGATGCCGCTTAGTTCAGCCACGATGGTCCTCATCGCTACCATCGGCATGCGCAACTGGCGGGGGATGAAACGCGGATGATATGGATTTTTGGGATGGTCGCAGATCTGGAAAATGGCTTGTAAGGCTGAGTAGATAGGAGGAGGCGTTTTTGTCATCCCGACGACAGGAGGGATCTCAACCTTTCTCACTTGAGCCTCAAGACGCTTCAAGATCCCTCCTGTCGTCGGGATGACAAAAAAGTAGAATAGCTCTCTTTCTGTCTAAAAACTTCATTTTACAAATCCGCGATCATCCCAAAAATCCGTGTCATCCGCGTCCAAGCCGGTTTAGCCACGCCAGTGTCACGTCCAGAAAGGGCCGGATGCCTTTGTAATCGAGCATGGCGGGCGGGGTGGTTTCCAGTACGGCCAATAGGCGCGGGGCGGCGTCGGGGCGGGCGCGGCACTCGTCGGCAAGGCGGTTCAGGTACGTGCGGATACCGAATAAAATGGCGCCGGAGCGGGGGAGGCGGGTAAGCGTCTGTCGTTCAATACGAATGAACAGGTGTTCGCCGGCGTTGGCGGCGGTCAGCGTTGGCAGCAGGTTGGCGAGTTGGGCGTTTAGATCCGGCATCCGGTGGGTCGTCATGTCGAGTTGATCGCTCGCCTTCAGGCTCCAGTTGAGTCGCCAGAGCGGTTTGCCTACGGGAAGCCGGGCCATAATCGTCTGCGCGGCCTGCATCATCGGCGGCACAATCGGGTTAATCGGCGCGTGAATGGCCGTAAACGGCAGGCCTATCTTCTCGTCGAGACTCCAGCCATTGCCGAAGCAGAGTTGACCCGCCACCAGCGTTGCGTCGGGGCCGTCGAGGATGAGCAAATCGTCCTGCACTTGCCGACCTACCCAATCGAGCGGAGCCAGCGGTGCGTCAGGTACGTTGTTGCCCTCCTGAACACTGCCCGACGGCAACGTACCTGACGCACCAAATGTGAAGGTCTGCGAAAGGCCAAGCCGATGGTTTTGCCAGTGCCACTGATTCCCGTCTTTCTGTAAATTAAACTGATCGGGTCGATGTCGGGACAGGTCGGTCAGCACGGCCTCCAGCACGTCCCACTGCGCGGCTTCGGTGCCGGGTGAGGCCTGGAAGTAGTAACCAGGTACAGCCTGCCCCGCTCCACTACGATCTGAGGGGTTGTCATGGGTCAGCAACGAGTTCTTCAGCGCGATCTCAGCCTCATAGTGCGCATCGACCTCGATCAGGGCATCGGCGGGTTTGAGCGGCAACGTACCCGGCCGTTCGTTGAACTGCTGCTGAAAAGGAAAATAGGGTAACACGCTCGCCTAAATTATTCGAAACAAGATTTTCCGATCGGCTTTTTATTACGTCCAGATGTCATTCATCTCGGTCAGGATAAGTGGTTTACCGTCGGTGACCACGATCGTATGTTCGTGTTGCGCCATAAAACCACCTTTGTCGCCCACCATTGTCCAGCCGTCTTTCAAGGTTTCGGCATAGGTCGAGGTGGTTGAGATGAACGTCTCGATGGCGACGACCGAGTTCTTTCGAAATCGGGCCGTATTGGCGCGGTCCCGGAAATTTGCGATCTCGCTGGGTTCTTCGTGCAGGCTTTTGCCGATGCCGTGCCCGGTCAGGTTTTTGATGACTTTGTAGCCTCGTTTTTTGGCTTCTGTTTCAATCAAATGACCAATCTCTGAAATACGAACCCCGCCTTTTATATTCTGAATGGCTCTGTATAAAATCTGCTTCGAGGCATCGACTAATTTCTGGTGGCGGTTGATGTCGGCGCCCAGCACAAAGGAGCCACCATTGTCGGACCAGAAACCATTCAGTTCAGCCGACACATCGATATTTATCAGATCACCTTCTTTCAGAACGCGATGATCAGACGGGATACCGTGGCAGAATTCGTTGTTCACGCTGATGCACGTCCAGCCGGGAAAGCGATACGTTAAGTAGGGAGCCGATTTTGCCCCGAAATCAGCCAGGATGGTGGCCCCGTAGGTATCCAGTTGCTTGGTGGTCATACCGGGTTTCGCATAGTTTCGCATGGCCTTTAAGGTATACGCAACGGCTTCACTGGCTTTCTGCATCCCGAGCAGTTCTGCTTCTCTGGTTATTGACATAATCGCTTTTGGTTAATGGTTGCCCATTGCCTGTTCTGCCGGATTTATGACCGATCAAGCTGACAACTTAGCACACAGACACGTCGAAAAAATAGCCGGTCAACTCGCTTTTTCAGGAGCGTCTAAAAACAGGTGTAATGATTGAATGAGGTCATTTTCGACAACCGCTATATCCATACCGCTTGCTACTGGCTCAGCGCCCTGTGGACCCAGCTCCCAGGAAATAAATTGCAATTGATGATTGACCTGCGACGGCTTGTTCAAGACAAATTGGAAGTCGATCGGCCACTCGGCCTGCAATGTTGAAATGAGTTCATTAATTGCCTGGTGACCAACAATGGCCTCGCCTGCGTTGCTTTCGTAGAAATGAATGGCTGGCGCGTAGATTTTTTTCATGGCGTCCAGCCGTCGATCCGCATCACGGTCATTCCAAACGACAAGTAGACTATCTTCCAAAAGTTGTGCTGTATGCATTACCTGATCTGCTGTGTGTTTACGTAGTACGTTTCCGTTTCGCGTTGATGGCATACCTGTCGCATCGGACACGCGGCGGGTTGTGGCGTTGGTTGTAGGCGTAGCGCCAACATAACGATTGACGCATTTTTGGGCGTTGAGTAAAAGTAGACCTCAGCCGTTTACTGATCAAATTAAGTTGTTGGTACTGAATTAATTGCTTAACTATCAGTGTATTGACTGCCGGTGAATTGGCCTTCTCTACCACTGACTTGCCCGTTGAAGAGTTGACCGCTCAGGCTGACTAGGCCTTTGCTGCGCCGATTAAGCTGCTCGCCAATCTCAACCTCTTGGCTGCTTGTGCTTGTTACCAACGCGGTCAGTGTACACATAGACTATCGTTGGGCACAGGCAAAACAGCCCGGGCGTAGGTACGTTGCCTTGGGGGCGGTTTCAGGCCTGGCTGGGCCTGCTGATGCGGCGTATTTTGGTCAGATTAGTACGGTAAATCGACTGAATTCGGCGGATAGATCGCAGGTGACTAGTTGTGGGGCAACTTTAGCTGGTCAACGTCAAACCTTAGACCCTCGTCTCTTATCTTCGCAGGTTCTTTTTTCACCACCGCATTTCATCGAACCGCATGGAGCGTTTTACCGGCCTGCTCGGCATCGTACTGATTTTAGGCATTGCCTTTGCCATGTCGAACAACCGTAAGGCTATCAATTACCGCACCGTTGGTGTGGGGCTGGGGCTGCAATTTGGCCTCGCCGTCTTCGTCCTTAAAACCGATCTGGGGCAGAATGTCTTCAACTACCTCGGATTTCTGGTCAATAAAACCCTCGAAAACGCGGATAAGGGCGCCGCCTTCGTCTTCGGGACGCTCGTCAACCGCGACCTGATGGTGCGCGCGTTTGGGAGCGGCAACGATTTCGTTTTCTTCTTCAAGGTGATTCCCACCATCATCTTTGTGGCGGTGCTGGTCAACATCTTTTATTACCTGGGCATCATGCAGCGGATTGTGGCCGTGATGGCGCGGGTGATGAAATGGCTGATGGGCGTGAGTGGTGCCGAAGCCCTTTCCAACGTCGCCAGTACGTTTGTGGGGCAGGTCGAGGCGCAGATTATGATCAAGCCGTATCTGGGCACCATGACGAACTCCGAACTGCTGGCCTCGATGGCGGGCAGCTTCGCCTGTATTGCCGGGGGCGTGCTGGCCGTGTATATCTCGCTGGGTGTGCCGGCGCCGTATCTGCTCGCGGCCAGTATCATGGCGGCACCGGGGGCGCTGGTCATTTCGAAAATTGTCTTTCCCGAAACGGAGGCGTCGACCACGCAGGGTACGGTGAAGCTGGAAATCAAGAAAGCGCACGCCAACCTGGTCGATGCCATTGCCAGCGGCGCCAGCGAAGGGCTGAAAGTGGGCCTTAACGTGGTGGCTATGCTGATCGGCTTTATCGCGCTGATTTCGCTCATCGATATGATTCTGGGCAAAGTGGGTAGCCTGTCGGGCTTCTCGCAACTGAGCCTCAATTACCTGCTGGGCAAGCTCTTTTCGGTGTTTGCCTGGGCAATGGGCGTACCGGGGAAAGATGTGGAAGCGGCCGGCGCCCTGATGGGTACCAAAATGGTGGTGAATGAGTTTGTTGCCTACATCGATCTGGTGAAACTTAAGCCAACGCTCGACCCCAAAACCATCGCTATCACCAGCTTTGCCCTCTGTGGGTTTGCCAATTTCTCGTCGATTGCTATTCAGATCGGTGGTATTGGCGAACTGGCTCCCAACCGCCGCACCGATCTGGCCAAGCTTGGCTTCAAAGCCCTGATCTGCGGCACGTTGGCCAGCTACATGTCGGCCACTTTGGCGGGACTTTTATTGTAAATGAGCGAAAGAGTGACTGAGTGAACGAGCGAATAGGTTTCGCATCCGTCAATAGTACAGCCGATGCGGAGCCTACTCGCTCGTTCACTCAGTCACTCTTTCACAATTCACTCTTTCCATGCGTATCGGAATTTTCTTTGGCGGGCCTTCGCGGGAGCGCGACGTATCTTTTTCTGGCGGGCGCACGGCGCTGGCCAACCTGAATAAAGCCCTGTTTGAGCCCGTGCTGGTGTTTGTCAGCGGGTTGGGTGACTTCTACATTGTCGAGCCCGATTTTCTGGAGAACGAGTCGATCCGGGCGGCGCTGCCCGAGCAGGAGGGCTTCTCGGTCTACGATGAATCATTACCCGATGGCGACGAATTCATTCCGGGGCAACCCATCGGTCCCGAGTTTTTCGAAGCCTACTTCGACCTGGCGTTTCTGGCCATGCACGGTCCCGATTGCGAAGACGGCGCCATTCAGGGGCTGCTCGAATGGCACAAGATGCCCTACACCGGGCCGGGGATTATGGGTTCTGGGCTGGGTATCAACAAGATCCTGCAAAACCACCTGATTGCGCTGGTCACCGGGCAGCAGAAAAAGACGGCCACCATTGGCCGTGATGCCTGGCTTCTGGCGGACCAGGGGGCGTATTTCTCGTCGTTGATCGAGCACCTGGGGCTGCCCATCGTGGTCAAGGCACCGCATCAGGGGTCGAGCATCGGCGTAGCCATTGTGCGCGAAAACGACCTGGGTACGTTCCAGAAGGCCGTTAACCAGTGTTTCTTCACGGCGCAGCTATCACTGGCGGAATGGGAGGGGATGGACGACGTCGCCAAGCGCGAATACGCCCAGCGCATGGCCAACCTCAGCGCGACGATTGGTTACCCGATGGTGATCGAAGAAACGGGCGAGTATATTGGCGGGCCGGTCGAGCTCATCCAGACGCTGAATGATTACGCCGACAGCTCGGAGACCGAAACGCTGACGCTGGCTTCGATCAACGCGGAAGACGAACTGCTCTTCGAAGAGTTTATTAACGGACAGGAGTTCTCCTGTGGCGTGATTCAGGACGACGACGGACGGGCCATTGCCCTGCCGCCCACCGAGATCTACAACGCTACGGCCTTCGACTACGAGACCAAATACCTCAGCAGCGAAGCTAAAAAGCGGATTCCGGTCGCCACGAGCCTGGAAAACAACCGAGCCATCCAACTGGCGGTCGAAACGGTGTTTTCTAAATTGGGGATCAACGTCTATTCGCGCATCGACGGCTTCCTGACGCCCGACCGCGACGGCGAGCCGGGCCGCGTGTTGCTGCACGACCCCAATACGATTCCGGGTATGTCGCCGACATCGCTGATTTTCAAGCAAATGGCCGAAATCGGCATGAACCTGAGCGACTCGCTCACGTACCTGATCCGGCAGTCGTTGCGCGAACGTATCCGCACGGGTAAAGACACCTTCCGCCTGAAGCAGATGCTCGCCGATCTCGACGAACGCCTTGCCGATCGGAAAGCCGCCGATTTGCCCGAACAGGCGATTCCGTTTGGCCCGTCGGACGACGAGTGGACAATGGCCCGTGCCCGCTATAATGATGCCGTCGCCCTGGGCGAAACCCGGCCGCAACTGGTCTACGCCAAATCGGATACTGAGACATACAACGTACCCGTTTACTGCCTCTTCAAAGACAGCATCGCCGAATTGGAGCAGGCGCTGGCAGGCCCCCGGCATCCGCTACTCGACGAAACCACCGAACGTACCCGGCATATCACAGGAAAATACGTATAAATCGGTTCTAATCCGCCTTTAATCTGCCCTAAATGAGCCAGAAAACGCTGTTTCTGATTCATTTAGGGCATTTTTGCTTTGTAACCAGTTGCCAATTGTCTATAAGTACAAGAAGTGTATCGTTGGTAAAATAGAGTACTTTTTTGATAAAATATTGAGATAAATACGGGAATGTTGATTAGTAGATAGCTATGAGGAGGAGACTTTGAAGGTAAGTATCATTATTCCCCCAATATTATGCCAAACAAATCTATTCGAAACGTGCCAGGCTATAAGCGGCAGGAGGCATTCACACCAGGATGGCCCCAGACACGCAGCTTATATGTGCTGTGCCTTGCTCTGCTACTCTGCACGACAAGCGCTCTCGCGCAAGTTCGGGTCACGGGTCGCGTCATCGACGATCAACAGCAGGGAATCCCCGGCGTGAGTGTCGTTGTGAAAGGGACGACTGCCGGCTCTGTTACCGATGCTACGGGCGCCTACACGGTGAACGTACAGAATACCAAGGGATCCCTGGTGTTCTCCTACATCGGGTACGTTACACAAGAAATTCCGCTCAACGGGCAAACGTCGCTCAACGTTACGCTGGCAACCGATACCAAATCACTGAATGAAGTCGTGGTCGTTGGTTATGGCACGCAGCGGAAAGAAACAATCACGGGCTCGGTCGTAGCCGTGAAGGGGGGGGATCTGGTTAAATCGCCAACCACCAACCTGTCTAACTCACTGGCGGGTCGTCTGCCGGGTGTAACGGCCGTAAACCGCAGCGGTGAGCCGGGTTATGATGGCTCGACCATCCGGATCCGCGGTACGAACACGCTGGGTAACAACAGCGCCCTGGTTGTTGTCGATGGTATTCCTGATCGGGCAGGTGGCCTGGACCGGATCAACCCGGCCGACATCGAGACTATCTCGGTACTGAAAGATGCTTCGGCGGCCATCTACGGGTCGCGGGCCGCCAACGGCGTTATCCTGATCACGACCAAGCGGGGCAAAACCGGCAAACCGCAACTGTCGTACACCTTCAACCAGGGTTGGGCGCAGCCCACGGTGGTGCCTAAGCTAGCCAATGCGGCGGAATACGCTACCATGTTGAATGACCTGAACATTTATGAACTCCCGGTAGGGGAGTGGGGTGCTGCTACCCAGGCCTACAAAACGACCGGTTCATACACCCGTCCCGATGGCTCGGTGCGTACGGCGCCTTACTCGCCGACCGACATTCAGAAATACAACGATGGTTCGGATCCCTGGGGTCACCCCAACACCGACTGGTACAAGTCGACCCTGAAAACGTGGTCGCCGCAGTCGCGCCACAACCTGCAACTGACGGGTGGTACCGAAGATTTCAAGTACCTGGCTTCGCTGGGCTACCAGAATCAGGACGCGTTTTACAAAAACTCGGCCACGGGCTATCAGCAGTATGATATTCGTCTGAACCTCGACGCCAACATCAGCAAGAACCTGCACGTGGCGTTGGGTATCCTGGGTCGCGAAGAATTCCGGTATTACCCGACGCGCGGTGCCGGTGCCATTTTCCGGATGCAGATGCGGGGTAAACCCAACCAGCCGGCTTTCTGGCCCGACGGTCGTCCCGGTCCTGACATCGAAAACGGGGAAAACCCGGTTGTCATCACGACCAACGCCACTGGCTACGACCGCGACAAGCGCGATTACATCCAGACCAACGGGCAGCTTGATTTCAAAGTGCCGGGTGTTGAAGGCCTGAAACTGTCGGCTACGGCAGCTATCGATAAGCTGAACCAGAACAACCGGCGTTGGGAAACACCCTGGACGCTGTATGAGCGCGGCGCCGGCGTAGATGCCAACGGCAACCCGAACCTGACGGCCAGCGTACGTGGTCCGGCAGAACCCCGCCTGACACTGGGCAACAATACGCAGCTGAACATCCTGCTGGGTGCCATCGGTACGTATGAGCGCAAGTTTGGCGACCACGGCCTAACCGTACTGGCGGGGGTAAACCGGGAAACCATCACCGGTGATAACTTCAACGCCTATCGTCGTTACTTCATCTCGCCCGCGATCGATCAGCTGTTTGCCGGTGGTGCACTCGAGCAGAACAACGGCGGTGGCGCCTTCAACCGGGCACGTCTGAACTACTTCGGACGGGTTGCGTATAACTACAAAGACAAGTACCTGTTTGAATTCCTGAGCCGCTACGACGGATCGGATATCTTCCCGGAGGCGACGCGCTACGGTTTCTTCCCCGGTTTCATGGCGGGTTGGGTAATTTCAGAAGAAAACTTCTGGAAATCGGCCGCACCAGTGATGAACTACTTCAAGGTGCGGGCTTCGTGGGGACAGTTGGGTAACGACCAGATTTATCTGCCGGGCACCACTACCCTGGCTACGTATCAGTACCTGGCTACCTACGGCTTCAACACGTACATTATCAACAACGCACAACAGCAGACGCTAGGCGAAGCCCGGATTCCGAACCCCAACATTACCTGGGAGGTGGCCAACAACGCCGACATCGGTCTGGAAGGGCAGTTGTTCAACGGTAAGATCAGCTTCGAGTTCGACTACTTCAACAACCTGCGTACGTCGATCCTCTATCCGCGTAACGCCTCAGTACCCCGCACAACGGGCCTGACGCTGCCTCCGGAAAACATTGGCCGGGTACGTAACAGCGGTTTCGACGGCCAGATTACGTACAACGGACAGGCCGGTGGGCTGCGCTTCAACGTAGGTATAAACGGTGGCTACGCGCAGAACAAAATTCTGTTCTGGGACGAAGCACCCGGTGCGCCTGATTGGCAGCGGACGACGGGCCGACCCATCAACTCGTACCTGGCGTACCAATATGATGGTGTCTTTGCTACCCAAGAAGAGATTGCCGCCAACAAGCTCGACTACTCGGCGATCGTGAAGACGCTCCGCCCCGGCGACATGAAGTACAAAGACATTGGTGGGCCAAACGGTTCGGGTCCAGATGGCAAAATCACGCCGGATGATCAGGTACGTAACAACCGGACGAACCTGCCCCTGTTCCAGGGTGGTCTGAACATGACGGCCTCGTACAAAAACTTCGACCTGACGATCCTCTTCCAGGGGGCGGCTGGCGCGCAGCAGTACATCAGCCTAGGTGAGTCGGGTAACATCGGTAACTACCTGAAAGAGTTCTACACCGACCGTTGGACAGTCGAAAACCCCAGCAGCGTACACCCGCGTATCGCTAACCGTAGCGATCAGTATTATTCGGGTGGCAATACCTACTGGCTGCGTTCGGCCGATTACATCCGCCTGAAGAACTTCGAGCTTGGCTACACCATCCCCGAAACAGTAGGCAGAAAAATAGGCATCAGCAGCCTGCGGGTTTACGTAAACGCGCTGAACCTGGCTACGCTCTACAATGGACTGGGTTCATTTGACCCCGAAGCCGATAATGCCACCGGGCAGTACTACCCGCAGTCGCGCATCATCAACACTGGTCTATCGCTTCGCTTCTAACTCATTGATTTTAAGTTATGACACGTTTTAAAACTATCGTACTGACCTTGATTGCGGCTTCATTGACCGTGACAAGCTGTAACGACGATTTTGTGAATACGCAGCCGCTCGATCAGGTATCGGGAACGGCGGTGTGGTCCGATGCCGCGTTGGCAGAGGCCTTCGTGACCGGGATTTATGGAGGATTGGGCCAGGGCGGTTTCAATGAGCAGCAGCTCGCTTCGCTGACGGACGAAACCATCTTCACGCACCCCGGTCGTGATATTACGACCATTACCGAAGCGCGCTCGAACCCGGCCAGCCCAGGCTGGATCAACGAGACGATCAACTGGAACAACATGTACCTGCGTATCCGGGCCTGTAACCTGGCGCTGGAGAATCTGGCCAAGCCGGGCTTCCCGAATAACAACAACATCGTGGAGCGGTTGACGGGTGAGACCAAATTCCTGCGGGCTTACTACTACCACCAGCTGGTGCGTTACTACGGTGGGGTGCCCATCGTGGATCGGGCCTATCTGTTGGGTGAAGCCGATTATTCGCTGCCGCGCAATACCATGGAGGAGTGTATCAACTTCATCGTGAAAGATTGTGACGACGCCGCTGCCTTGCTGAAAGGAAAATCGCTGGCGAAAGGCCGGGCCAACGACGTAAGCGCCCTGGCGCTGAAGTCGCGGATCCTGACCTATGCCGCCAGTGACCTGTATGACGCGGCTACGGCCAAGTCGAAATCAACGGCCCACGCCTCGTTTGCCAATCCGGCTCTGCTCGGCTACACGTCGGGCAGCCGCACGGAGCGCTGGCAAAAAGCCAAAGCGGCCTCGAAAGCGGTGCTGGACATGACGGCCTATGGCTACCAGATGAACCTGTCGGCTCCCGTGTCGAAAGACGCCGGTACCACCAACTACATGAACATCGCGCTGTCGCGGGGCGGCGGTGAGCAGGATGTACTGTTCTCGCGCTTGTTCATCAACCAGAAGCCCGAAGCCGGTGGGCAACAAGGTCTGTTCAACGGACCTAACGGCTACCACAACTGGGCGGGCAACACGCCGGTATCCTTGCTGGTCGACGACTACGAAATGATGGACGGGTCTAAGTTTAGCTGGAGTGATCCCGCCAAAGCAACGACTCCCTACGCCAACCGTGACCCCCGGTTCTACGCGTCGATCCTGTATGACGGAGCGCCCTGGAAACCCCGCACGGCCGACGTAGCGGCGAAAGATCCGGCCAACCAGATTCAGACGGGTCAGTACGAAATCACGAGCGGCAGCGGCAAAGTGTCGGTGGCAGGTCTTGATACGCGTAAGAGCACGGTAGAAGACTGGAACGGTAGCTACACGGGCTACTACATGCGGAAATTTATCGATCCGAACCCGGCTATCGTCGACCAGAACACCTACCAGCAGATTCCCTGGCCGTTCTTCCGTTACACGGAAGCCGCGTTCAACTACGCCGAGGCCTGCATTGAACTGGGTGAAGATGCCGAAGCGAAAACGTGGCTGAACAAGATCCGCTTCCGGGCGGGGATGCCTGCCCTGACCGAAACCGGCGATGCCCTGCGCCAGCGCTACCGGAACGAGCGGCGGATTGAGATGGTGTTTGAAGAGCAACGCTACCATGATGCCCGGCGCTGGATGATTGCCCCCACCACACTGGGGCGCAAAGCCAACACCATCAGCATCACCGGTACGTTGAAACCGGGCAAGAGCGTGTCCCTGTACCGCTACGACCCGACCAGCTACGATTATACCTACCGCGTAGTCGAGATCGACCCCGGTAAGGAAAACCGGGCCTGGCTCGACAAAATGTACTACCTGCCCATCAGCCGTGACGAGAGCAACCGGAACGCTAAGCTGGTGCAGAACCCAGGCTATTAATCGCCTGTACGAACGTTCATAAGTTAACCGATGCCAGTTCAAACCGAGCTGGCATCGGTTGTTTTAAGCCCTATGCTTGATGAAAACGAGGTGGTTACTACTTGGGATTGGGTGGCTGGCCTGCCACACCCTGCGCGCTCAAACGACGATCCGGGTGCCGGGTGGTCCTAACTGGCAAAAGACGGTTCCCGCTGCTCAGCGGTACCGGTACAGTACGTTTCAGCCCGGCACCCTAACGTTCGTCAACGGTACGTCGGCGACGGGGCAACTCAACTACAACCTGCTGCTTGGCGAAATGCAGTTCATCAACCCAGCAGGCGATACCTTGTCGCTGGCCGATGAATACAACATACAGGCTATTCAGTTGGGCGAATCGATGTATGTCTACGACGTCAGGCATGGCTACCTTGAGGTGCTGGCCGAATACGGTACGCTGAAACTGACGAGCAGGCTGCTCTTTAAACCAGTGCAGGCCGACAAAACGGGCGGCTACGGGCAGTCGTCAGGTACGTCGTCGATCGCTCAGTACCGATCCTTTGCGGGGGGCAATGGGCAACTGACTCGGCTTGAACAGTCGGGCGATCTGTTGCTGAAAAAGGTGGAAGACTACTTACTCGTTGATGCCAACAAACGCGTTCATAAAACGAACGAATCGGCTATTCTGAGCCTGTTTTCCCAGCAC
Organism: Fibrella aestuarina BUZ 2; assembly: GCF_000331105.1. Classification (NCBI taxonomy): domain Bacteria; kingdom Pseudomonadati; phylum Bacteroidota; class Cytophagia; order Cytophagales; family Spirosomataceae; genus Fibrella; species Fibrella aestuarina. The sequence goes on from NC_020054.1 coordinate 3,202,513, forward strand.
AAGCCGGCGCTTCGCGCTTACATCAAAGCGCAAAACATTGATTTTCGGAGTGAAGAAGATTTAAGGAAACTGCTCACCTATGCGAGCAGTAAGTTGTAATTTTGATAGATACGTTATTCCCCTTGTATGTCATTTCGACCGGTTTCTGCCTTTTCTCTCCTTCTATTCATTGCTGTTGTCAGTACCAGTTGCAAAGACGCTTCGAATAGCGACCAAAAAACGGCTCAACAGCCCGCAGGTCCACCCTTATTTACCCTGCTTTCGCCCGATCAGACCGGCGTTACCTTCGCCAATAACCTGACCGAAGGCCCCAACACCAACGTGCTGATGTATGAATATTTCTACAACGGCGGCGGCGTGGCCGTGGGCGATCTGAACGGCGACGGGCTCGACGACATTTATTTTAGCGGCAACATGGTGCCCAACCAGTTGTACCTCAACAAGGGCAGTATGAAATTCCAGGACGTCACGGCGGCAGCGGGCGTGGCTGGGCGCGAAGGTCCCTGGCGCACGGGCGTGAGCATGGCTGATGTCAACGGCGACGGGCGCCTCGATCTGTTTGTTTGTTATTCGGGGAGTTTGCCCGCGCCCAAGCGCATGCCGCAACTCTTCATCAACGAGGGGCCTGACGCGGAGGGTGTGCCGCGCTTCACCGATCAGACGGCGCAGTATGGGCTGGCTAACCCCGCGCAAAGCACCCAGGCAACGTTTTTCGATTACGACCTCGACGGCGACCTCGACCTGTTTCTGCTCAACCATAACCCCCGGCTGTTGCCCGTGCTCGAACCATCGGCAACGGCGGCCCTGATGAAACAGCCCGCCCCGGAAATTGGCGTTCGCCTGTACCAGAACACGGGTAAACGATTTACGGACGTGACCGGCAAAGCGGGCCTGAGCAGTTCGGCGCTGACCTACGGGCTGGGCGTGGGCGTGTCGGACCTGAACGCCGATGGCTGGCCCGACCTGTATATCTCCAACGACTACGGCGTTCCCGACTACCTGTACCTCAATAAGCAGAACGGCACGTTCCAGGACGCGCTGAAAACCAGCGTCGGGCACACGTCGAATTTTTCGATGGGGAATGCCGTCGCCGACGTGAACAACGACGCCCTGCCCGATATTCTGACGCTCGACATGCTGCCCGAAGACAACCGGCGGCAGAAGCTGCTGATGGCGCCCGACAACTACGAGAAATACGCCATGAGCGTGGCGTCGGGCTTTCACCACCAGAACATGCGGAACATGCTGCAACTGAACAACGGCAACGGCACGTTCCGCGAAGTGGGCCAACTGGCGGGGGTGTCCAACACCGACTGGAGCTGGTCGCCGCTGCTGGCCGATTTCGATAACGATGGCTGGAAAGACCTCTACATTACCAACGGGTACGTCCGCGACTATACGAATCAGGACTACATCAAGTACCTGAACGATTTCATGCAGAACCGCCCCACCAACCCCAGTCGGGACGAGATTCTGAAGCTGGTGTACCAGATGCCCGCTTCGAACGTGTCGAACTACATGTTTCAGAACCGGGGCCGGGCCGACGATGCCCTCTTTACCAACGTCGGGCAAGCGTGGGGCCTCACGCAGACGGCCAACAGCACCGGCGCGGCCTACGCCGATCTGGATAATGACGGCGACCTGGACCTGGTTGTCAACAATACCAATCAGCCCGCTTTTATCTACCAGAACGACGCCAACAAGGGAGGCGGCGCTGGGCAACGTACCCACCATTACCTGACCCTGCAACTCAACGGTGCCAAGGCCAACACGCAGGGAATCGGCGCCAAACTGACGCTGTACCAAAAAAACGGTCAGCAGTATGCCGAACAAATGCCAACCGGCGGTTACCAGTCGAGCATGTCGCCCAGGGTGCATTTTGGGCTGGGGACCAATGCGACCATCGACTCGCTGCGGGTGGTGTGGCCGGGTGGTAAACAGCAACTGCTCACCAACGTCAAAGCCGATCAGGTGCTGACACTTCGCGAAGCCGAGGCTACTGGCAAAGTCCGCGCCAACAGTCCCACCGCTACCCTGTTTGCCGAACAGCCCTCGCCCATCAAGCAAACGTACCCAGCGTTGCCTGTCAACGATTTCAAACGGCAGCCGTTGCTGGTCAATGCGCAGTCATTCAATGGGCCGTGCCTGGCTAAAGCCGACGTCAATGGCGACGGTCGCGAGGATATATACGCGGGCGGGAGCGTCGGGCAGGCGGGGGGCTTGTTCATTCAGGCGGCCAACGGAACCTTCAGCCGCAAGCCGCAACCGGCGTTCGAGACCACCAAAACGAGCGACGACGTTGACGCTATTTTCTTCGACGCCAATGGCGATGGCAAACCCGATCTGTATGTGTGTGCGGGTGGCTACGCCGATTTCGCCCCCGATGATCCGCGCTTGCAGGACCGGCTTTACCTCAACGACGGCACCGGTACGTTCGCGCAACAGCCGCTGCCCGCTATGCGCACGAGCACGAGTTGTGCGCGCGTGGCCGACGTCAACGGCGATGGTAAACCCGATCTGTTTGTGGGCGGGCGAGTGGTGCCGGGCCGGTACCCGGAAGCCCCCCGGTCGTATCTGCTCGTGAACGACGGGCGGGGTACGTTCACCGATCAGACAAGCCGGCTGGCTCCGACGCTGCAACAGATCGGGATGGTTAGCGATGCGGCCTGGGCCGACCTCAATGGCGACCGAAAGCCAGAACTGATTCTGGTGGGGGAGTGGATGCCCGTGACGATACTGGGCTGGGCGGGTAATCAGCTGGCCGACCAAACCGCCACGTACCTGCCTGAAAAACAAGCTGGTGGCTACCGCGGCTGGTGGAACAAACTGCTCGTGGATGATCTAAACGGAGACGGCCGCCCCGACATCGTAGTGGGTGGGCAGGGCCTCAACACCCAATGCCGGGCCACCAACGACCAACCCGCCGAACTAGTCTACAAAGATTTCGACAACAACGGCAAAATCGACCCCATCCTGACGCTGTTTGTGCAGGGCAAAAGCTACCCCCACGCCACCCGCGACGAACTGCTGGACCAACTGAGCATGCTGCGGGCCCGCTTCACCACCTACGATAGCTACGCCAACGCCACGCTGACCGACGTCTTTACCGCCGACGAACTACGCGACGCCGGACGACTGACCGCCAACGAGTTGAGAACGATCTGCCTGATGAGTTCGCCCGGCGCGAAGTGGCAGGAAAAACCACTGCCAACGGCTGCGCAACTGGCCCCGGTCTATACGATCACCCCGCTCGACTACGACCACGACGGCCACCGCGATTTGCTGCTGTGCGGCAATACCACACAGGCCCGCCTGCGCTTTGGTCGGGCCGATGCCAACTATGGCGTGTTGTTGCGTAACGACGGAAAAGGAAACTTCACAGCCATTCCGCAGAAACAGTCGGGCTTTCGGCTCACGGGCGACGTGCGCAGTGTCGTTGCCGTTGGCAATCAACTGTTGTTTGGCATCAACGGGCAGCCGGTACGGGCATATGGCAGTCGGTAAGGGTGCGTTTAGGCTACTTTTTCTACCGCGTCAGGTACGTATTCGAGCAGGTCGCCGGGCTGGCAGTCGAGGGCCTGGCAGAGCGCTTCGAGGGTGCTGAACCGCACGGCTTTGGCCTTGCCGGTTTTCAGAATCGACAGGTTGGCCAGCGTCAGGTCGACTTTCTCGGCCAGTTCGGTGAGCGACATCTTGCGCCGCGCCATCATCACATCAACGTTCACAATGATCGGCATAGTGTCAGATGGTTAGTTCGCTTTCCTGTTGCAGTTGCGTGCCGTAGCGGAATACCTGTGCGAACGCGAGAAGAATCAGGCCTGCCCACAGCCACGACCAATAATCGGGCCCCGACCAAAGCCAGCCCTGATATGATACAAACCCCTGCGTTTGCAAATAACGCAGGGCGAGAATCGGCTGAAAAATATCAACCCCGTTTTTGAGTACGAAAGCACCGATGAACAACCAACCACTCTGTTGCACGCGCCGGGCTGTTCGTTCGCCAAAAAACTCCTCGTTAAGCAAATCGGCAAAGATTTCCCGGAACCACTGCGTAATGAGCATCAGCATGGCCAAATAGAAGATTCCCCATATATGACTAATCAGGAGCAACGGCCCAACAAACGAATTTAGATCAGACCAGCGGTGAATGGAAGCCCGCAATACGTAAGGGAGGCGCTTGTCGAGATTCGGCTCCAGGTACGTATACGGTTGGTAGGTGAGGTTACGTCGCCACTGTTGGGGTGATTCGGGTAGGTAATGGCCTTTGGGCCAGACATCCCCATAAAGCGGCACGTTGACGCTTAAGGCAAACCCCGATGCGGTGACCGGCTGTAACAGCCAGCGGTCAGGCATGCGGATAATTGCCGCATCCGGGTTAACGGCCAGAGCCGAGTCGATTTGCCGGGTCATTCGCTGCTGGTAAAGTAAGGCTTGCTGATGAGCCTCGTTAGGTATGTGGTCGGTCAGTGTGGGATGAAGTAGCCGCTGTAAGCTATCTAGTTGTAATCGGTCTACCAGCTGCAAATCGCCATCATAGTAACTCAGGAAGACACTGTCACGCGTGATTCGATGGATCAGCCCACCCTTCGAACTGATAACAGGAGTAGAAGACTCACTGCTCATGACAAACGGGTTAAGGGTCGTGTCGTAACGAACTCGCTGCTTATCGGGCGTGGCGTAGGTCTGCGCCGTGATCGTTAGCGGACCGGCGATGAAGGAAATAAAAAGAAGGGCGCCTTCCAGGTAAAGAAAAAACGTGCTGAGCAGGTAAAGCCAGCGTATAAGTCGGAGGTTTTTCATGTAGGCTATGAACGCTGAGGACTGATCAGATGGTTAGTTCGCTCTCCTGTCGCAATTGAGTGCCGTAGCGGAACACCTGCGCTAGCGCCAGGATGCATAGCCCCATCAGCGCGATTAGGCTCTCCAACGGTGGCGTGCCAATGTTCAGGTTGTAATTATCGGGCTGGCTTAGCCGATACCCGTACTGGTGCAGGTAAATGATGGCCCCTTTTTCGGTCAGCCACTTAGCTACCAGTACGCACACTGTATACACCAACATACACTGCCCAATGCGGATCAGGCGGGTGACCTGGACCTGATCAAAAATCTGGTTGCTGGCTATGTGCCGAAACAGTTTCATGAACAGGTAACTCAGGGTGAGGCTGAACAAGAGCGTGAGCAGCATACTGAGCCCGGAACACCACAACAGCGAGGGGAGCTTGGCCAGATCGGTGGGACCATTCAGCGAAAGATTCAGCCAGAGCGTATTCGTAGCGGGCTGGCTTCGACTCAGCGAGCCGGGTACGTCGAGCTTGAGGTCCAGCTTCGATGACTGCCAGTTGGTAAGCGCCCGGCTTTCCGAAGCGTCGGATACGTGGGTCGTTACGGGTTGGTTGAGCTGCGCCGAGATGTTCAGTTTGGCCGTTTCAGGCAAGCCTGTTACCAATACATAGGCCATGAAACCCAGGCAAAGGGTATACAGAAGGAGTTGTCCATAAAAAAGGCCCGTAAAAAGCCAGGACAGTAGGCGGGGGAGCGTTATCATTTTCATTGAGTTTAGTCTTTACTTCGGTAAACATCAGTAAATATTTATTGATAAACAATAAAAAATTATTGATAAGGGGAGACTTGAGGAGTTGTGAATCGCTTACCTAGTGTATGGATTTGTACTGCATTGGCATACGTGTAATTTTGACCAGCAAATTGTTTCTCTATGACTACGCAAACCCTCGACGCCACCACCCAACAACAGGTTGACCAATGGCTGTCTGGCCCTTACGATGCCGACACCAAAGCCGCCATTCAGCAACTGATCGACAGCGGCAACACCACCGAACTGACCGACTCGTTTTATCGCACTCTCGAATTTGGTACGGGTGGGCTGCGCGGCGTCATTGGCGTTGGCTCCAACCGCATGAACCGCTACACGGTGGGCGCCGCCACGCAGGGCTACGCTAACTACCTGAATAAGTCGTTCGCAGGCCAGGATATCAGCGTAGCCATTGCGCACGATAGCCGCCGGATGAGTCCCGAGTTTGCGCGCATCGCCGCCGACATTTTCTCGGCCAACAACATCAAGGTATACCTGTTCTCAGACCTGCGCCCCACGCCCGAACTCTCGTTTGCGATTCGGCAACTGGGTTGTCAGGGTGGCGTCGTCGTGACGGCCTCGCACAATCCGCCCGAATACAACGGCTATAAAGTATACTGGAACGACGGTTCGCAGGTGGTAGCCCCGCACGACAAAAACATTGTGGACGAGGTGAGCGCCATCAGCAGCGTCGACGACATTAAGTTTGAGGGCGTAGCCGACAAGATCAAGCTGATCGACGAAGAGATCGACGCACCGTACATCGAGCGGATCAAATCGAATGCGGTGAATCCCGACGTAATTGCCCGGCAGGCTAACCTGAACATTGTCTTCACGCCCATTCACGGTACGGGGATTACGCTGGTGCCGCGCGCGCTGGAAGCCATCGGCTTTACCAACGTGAGCGTGGTGGAAGCACAGGCCACCCCCGATGGTAACTTCCCGACGGTGAAGTCGCCGAACCCAGAGGAAAAAGCCGCCATGCAGATGGCGCTCGATCAGGCCAAATACCAGAATGCCGACCTGATTATCGCCACCGACCCCGACGCCGACCGCGTGGGTGCGGGGGCGCGGAACCACCACGGCGAGTTTGAGTTGCTCAACGGCAACCAGATGGCCAGTCTGATTATCTATTACCTGCTGCGCGCCTGGAAAGAAACCGGCAAGCTGACCGGCAACGAATTCGTCGCCAAAACCATCGTCACGACGGACCTGATCGACCGGCTGTGCGAGCAGTATGGCGTTACCTGCTACAATACCTTGACGGGCTTCAAATACATCGCGCAGGTGATTCGCGAACTAGAAGGCAAGGAGCAGTTTATTGGTGGCGGCGAAGAAAGCTACGGCTACCTGATCGGTGATTTTGTCCGCGACAAAGACGCCATCGCGTCGTGCGCCATGATCGCCGAACTGACGGCCTACGCCAAAGATCAGGGCCTGAGCCTGTTCGATCTGCTGATGGAGATGTACCAGCAAACGGGCTTCTTCTACGAAGCGCTGGTGTCGTTGACTAAAAAAGGCAAAGCCGGTGCCGAAGAAATTCAGCAGATGATGGCCGATTTTCGGGCCAACCCGCCGAAGGAAATCGCCGGTTCGCCGGTCGTGCGCGTCGATGACTACAAAGCCCTGACCACGCTCGACATGGCGTCGGGACAGACCACCGCCATCGAAGCGGGTAAGATGGGTATTGAAGCCTCGAACGTGCTGCAATTCTTCACTGCCGACGGTACGAAGGTATCGGCCCGCCCATCGGGCACCGAGCCGAAAATCAAATTCTACGTCAGTGTGAACGAGCCACTGCCAAGTGCCGAGGCCTTTGACGATACCTACGCCGCCCTGAAAGCAAAAGTGCAGCGCGTAACCGACGAACTGAACCTGAAATAGCCGAAGGTTCTCAATGAATCAGAAAGGGCAGCTCCTCGGGGTTGCCCTTTCTGGTTGATCAGGTACGTACCCCCGCCAGCATGCTCCCTTTAGGTGGTCCGGCATTCCGGCGGGGGAAACCCGCAACCAACATAACTGTACGCTATTATGACGTCGCTCTATATCATGGCTGCCATTTACATCGTAGCTGGCCTGCTGCATTTTATTCGGCCCAGAACGTACCTGGCGATCATGCCGCCGTACCTGCCTGCGCATAAGGCGCTGGTGTTCTGGAGCGGCGTGGCCGAACTGGCGCTGGGGCTGGCCCTGCTGCTGCCCGCGCTACGTACCTGGGCGGCGTGGGGCATCATTGCGTTGCTGATTGCGGTTTTTCCCGCTAATGTCTACATGGCAACGGGCGAAAAATTCCAGAAAATACCGGCCTGGGTACGTTGGGGCCGGCTTCCGTTGCAGGCCGTGTTGATCTGGTGGGCGTATCAGTATACCTGAGGCGCGCCAACATTCCGGCCCGATGGCAGTTAGTTGGTTGATAAACAATCCCTTCATGAGCTACCTACGAATGGCCCTATGCACCCTGGCAGCAACGTTGGCCGGGCGAGCAACCCACGCACAAACCCCCACGGCGCTCCCCGCCGATCGGCTGGCGTTTAGTCAGCAACGCTACAATCACACGCGCACGTTGGGACTCTCGCTGGGCGGCTACGCGCTGGCTAACATGGCCGTGAGTGGCCTCGCGATCGGGCAGGCCGAGGGTGAAGCGAAGTATTTTCATCAGATGAATCTGTACTGGAATGCCGTGAATCTGGGTATCGCCGGGGTGGGGCTGCTGGGCTTGCGTAAGCAACACCCCGACACCGAAACGCTGGGCAAGGCGGTGCAGAAACACGAGGCCATGAAACGCACCCTGCTCTTCAACGCGGGGCTCGACGTGGCCTATATCGCGGGTGGGCTGTACCTGACCGAGCGGGCCAATTCGCGCCCCGACCAGGCCGATAAGCTGCGGGGCTACGGAAAAGCCGTGATGGTGCAGGGGGCGTTCCTGCTGGCTTTCGACGTGGTCAACTACTTCATTTTCAAGAAACGTGGCGATCCTCAGCAGATTCAGCTCATCGGGCAGTCGCCGCTCGGAATGGGGGTCGTGGTTCCGATTCGGTAATCCGGCTGTTAACTTCGCCCCAAATTCTAGCTACCTCCTTCATCAATGCCGCAACCCAAACGCGCCAGTGAATCGCACACCATCATGACCGAGATGGTGCTGCCCAACGATACCAATACGCTCAACAACCTGATGGGTGGCCGACTGCTTCATTTTATGGACATTGTCGCCGCCATCGCCGCCCAGAAGCACTCCAACCGGATCGTCGTTACGGCCTCGGTCGATAATGTGTCCTTTGCCGAACCCATCAAACTGGGCAACATCGTGACGATGAAAGCGCAGGTGACGCGGGCCTTCAACTCATCGATGGAGGTATTTATCGAAGTGTGGGCCGAAGACATTCCGGCGGGCATCCGGGTGAGTACCAACAGCGCGTATTACACCTTTGTGGCCGTCGATCAGAGTGGGCGGCCTATCGAAGTGCCTCCCGTCATTGCCGAAACCGACGACGAAAAAGCTCGGTATGAATCGGCCCTCCGCCGCCGCCAACTGCGCCTCGTGCTGGCCGGCCGCATGAAACCCCAGGAAGCCACCGAACTGCGTGCGCTACTAGTAGGGGAATAGAGTCTGGAAAGTTGAAGCGAAAAGAAGTCCAGAGTCTGGAAAGTAGTTCTGGTGTTGCTGACGCATGACACGTAACAGAAACAGACTTTCCAGACTATACCGTAAATCCATCCCCCAGTTTGAAAATGGCTTTGAGGCATTGGGCCGTCAGGACGGCGTCTTCAAGGGCGTTGTGGAACGAATCTTCGCGCTCGAAACCGAAATGGGCGGCGATGGCTTTCAGGCTCAGGCCCTTGGGGGTGGGTTTGCCGTTCTTGCGCAGCACCCGGAACACAAAGTAACTCAGCGTGTGCAGATCGACGAGGGTGCGTGAAAACGGCCACTTCATCTTCTCGTTGAGGTAGGCCTCCTTCAGGAAATTGATGTCGTGCATGACGCTTTGGCCGCAGATCACTACGTCGCGCAGGAAGGGCGTCTTGTCGAGTTGATTGGGCGGCACGCGGATGTTGAGTTGTTCGCATATCCAGTTTTCCAGCGCGGGCAACACGTCGTAGATCATGGGCGCATCGTCGAGGTCGGCGAGCGAGAGGTTGTGCACCTGCTCGGCCGAGGCCGTGAACGCCTCCTCATTTTCGGGGTAAACGTTGGTGAGGTATTGACCCTTCTCGCGCCAATCGTCGTCGAATAGCACGGCCCCCAACTGGATAATCTCATTGTAGCCCGGATCGGGCCCCGACATTTCAAGGTCTAATACTAGAAAAGGCATTGGTTAATGGGTTGGCTACAGCCTTGGTGCTGAGCAAATAGAGAGAATGCTTATCTAACAAAAATAAGCGAAGCACGGAGTTATGCGAACTTTTCGACTTTACAATTCATTTGTATGTACAAGTATAGTCGACCAACAAACCATAGTTAACCATGCATTACGTAGTTACCGGCTCTCTGGGCCACACGGGCAAACCCATTACTGAAGGGCTGTTAAAAGCAGGCCACACCGTTACGGTGATCACGAGCAAAGCCGAAACGGCGGCTAAAATCGAGGCGCTGGGCGCTACGGCGGCCGTTGGCAACCTGGAAGACGACGCCTTCGTGACCGGCGCGTTCGCCAACGCCGACGCCGTTTACCTGATGATTCCGCCGAAGTGGGACATGCCCAACTGGCGCGCTTACCAGAACAAAGTGGCCGATCATTACATCGCCGCGATCCGGGCCAACGACATCCGGTTTGTCGTGTTGCTGAGCAGCGTGGGTGCCCACAAAGGCAGCGGTACCGGCCCCGTCGACGGGCTGTATGACATGGAGCAAAAGCTCAAAACCGTCGAGGGGCTGAACGTGAAAGTGCTGCGCCCGTCGTATTTCATGCAGAACCTGTTCAGCATGGCGGGGATGGTGAAAGGCATGGGCATTATGGGTAGCAATTTTGGCGACGGTCCCGTTGTACTCGTGCATACCGACGACATCGCCGAAGCCGCCTTGCAGGAACTGCTGAACCTTGACTTCACCGGCATTCAGGTACGTTACGTAGCGGGCGACGAACGCACAGGCGCCGAGATTGCCCGCGTGCTGGGCGAAGCCGTCGGGAAGCCCGAAACCCCCTGGGTGGTGTTCAGCGATGAGCAGAACAAGCAGGGTATGTTGCAGGCTGGCCTCAGCGAGGAAGTGGCGACCAACTACACCGAAATGGGCGCGTCGATGCGGGATGGCTCGATGCAGGCCGATTACCTGGCTAACCGCCCTGCCCTGAGCAAAACCAAGCTGGAAGACTTCGCCAAAAACGAGTTCGCGCCTGCTTTCAACGCCTGATAAATACGGCTCTTCTGGTTGTCAGGTACGTACCGGACGGGTGGAAACCACCAGCTTTTTTTTGCGCCTGATCAGACCCCTGACATACTGTTGTCAAGGTGGTAAAAGACTTTTGTCGGGTAATCAACTAGATTGACTCATGACAACAGAACAGGTTGCAAAACGGTATTATGAACTGATACAACAGCATCAGTACGAACAAATTCAGAACGAGCTTTATGCGCCAGATGCCGTCAGTATTGAACCTGAAAACGCCAGTGGTTTGCCACTGGTTGTTACTGGTATCGAGGCTCTACGGCAAAAGGAGGGGCTTTTCTTCACTCAGGTTGACGAATTATTTGGCAGTTACATGAGTGAATTAGTCGTATCAACGTTTTTCTTTTCTATGATGACCGGAATGGATGTCAAGATGAAGGGCAAAGAACGAAAGAAGAAAGAGCAGATCTGTGTTTTTGAAGTTCGTGACGGAAAAATTGTTAAAGAACAGTTTTTCTATGATGATTTCGCCTAATGTATGTGCACTGCCTTAGACAAAAATGGCTAACTCCAAGAGTTAGCCATTTTTGTTGCCAAACGTTTTTATAAGATACTGCTCAAAGGTCAGTTTATGCGGCTCGAACGACTCATTTGTACTGGTTAAGGTGTCAATATTTATGAGTGAGAAGGATCTAAAATCGTGTCTTAATCGGCAAAAAGCGACGAGTACCCATTCATTTTTCTGGTTGGCATACAAGGCAAATGGTTCCACGTCGCGGATTGATTGTTCACCTTTTTTGTTGGTATACTTGATTTGAATAACTGAATGTTCGAGCAGGGGCGTTTGAAGTTGAAGAAGTAGGTTACTTTTTGGTGATTCACTGATGTACGTATTGGTCACGCCCATCTGTTTCTCCAGTTTCTCCGTTTTAGTCTTTAAGGCATTAGGCAGTATAGCTTTGATTTTCGCGGTCACCGAGGCAAACTCAGCGATCAGCGATGTGTCATTGCTCGACTGAATGATAAGCTCGGCCGTCAGGAGTGCATTGGCCTCAGTTTCGGTGAGCATAATGGGTGGTACTTTGTACCCGTCTACAAGGCTGTACCCTTTACCCTCCTCCGTGACGATGGGCACACCGGCCCGTTCCAGCGTTTTGATGTCCCGATAGATCGTTCTAACACTGACGCCAAACTTAGCTGCCAGTGTTGTTGAATTAACCAGTCGTCTCGATAAAAATTGAATAAGGATAGCCGTTAGTCGAGCCAACCGTTTTATGTCATTGTCCATACTGAGCGAGCGAGTTTATAGGAATCAGTAATAAATACAAATAACAGAAGGAAAACCGCTAGCTGTTCATCGTTACTAAATAGACTATTGAATTAGCTATTCATCATGTACTTACTACTATAAGATAAATTATAGTCGAATGTCTAATTATTTTGCGGCGAAAGGCAAAACAATCAATCGAGTTAACTTCTTGTGCGAGTGAGACGGCGCAGTATGTTAAATAAGCATTATGAAATTTCTAAAAACCCATCTGACTTTGGCTGTACTTCTTATATCTATAATAGGTACAGTATTGACTACTAACTTCACTAATATTGTTTTCTCTTTGGAGAATTTTGTTGCACTTTGCTTGGTCATACTTATCTATGTCAGCGCGCTGATTGGCAGAAAGGTTGAGATTATAGTAACCGCCATCACATTGATTATCGGTATATTAAATTTTGCGATTTTTATACCGTACGATATTTATGGTTCGATAAAGTTGAACTTTGGCGGCGTAAGGACTGGGCCAACTATTCAATTATACTCATCTCTTATAACTTTATTCTGGCTATTTCGTGAGGTTGACTCGACACTCTTTGTGAAAAAATAATGCGGACAACGCTAATTAACAACGTACCATACGAGAAAGGACGTGAGAGACTAAATGGTTGGCTTAACTTACTGACGGCGACAGCTAGGACAACGGTTTTACAGACGGTTATTTCGGTCGGCTCTGCACCGTGAATACGGTTCGCTGATAGCCTGCGGCTCCGTCTGTTGAGAGGCCGTTGACCTCGATCAGGTACGTGCCGGTCTGGTCAGACGTGAAGAAGTCGGTGCGGGCGTTGCCGTTGACATCAACGGATAGGTTTGGCTGCCAGTAGAGCAGGGTGCGTTTGTCGGGCAGGCGGTTTTCGAACTGCCGGGCCGTCTCGTAACGGGGCGCGTAGAACTCACGCTGAAGTTGCAGCCCCTCGTAATCCAGCTTCACGACGTTAGCTGGCAGCGGAAAGCCAGACAGATCACCTCTGTACGTCATGAAACTGACAATGCCGTTGAACATGGCAGGCCCCATGCCATAGTTGTTGGAAACCACATCGATCTGCTGCACTTTCAGCGGGCTGAATTCCATTACCTTATCCATATCAAAAACCGGTACGCCATCCACCAGAACCAGCGAATTGTCGGTGAACAGCTCATTGAAGGGCAGGTTTACGACATTGAGTTGAAAACGCCCCTGCTTCTTTCGGGGCATCACCCCCCGCACATACTCCCGGAGCACTTCTTCCATGCGTGGAAACCGCGTATAGGCATCCAACTGGTAGCGTTCGCTTGGTCGTACGTAGAACGGCAGGCTGTCGACAATGGGCGCCTGGTAGCGCAGTAGCTGGTCGCCCCAGTAGGTTTGCTGCACCTGCATCGCCACCGACCGGCTAAGCAACGTCTCCTGCTGCGACTCGCTGACGGCGGGTTCGGGTAACGGTAACGGCCCAGAAACGGGCGCATAGGGCGGGCGGATCGTTAGTTTGTGCAGGCTGTCGGCGGGGTTGGTCTGCGCCAGAACGGTTTGGGCCCCCCAGAAATCACGCAGCTCGAAATAGACGCGCCCGGTGGTATCGCTGCGGGATACGTAGAGCCGGGTTGGCTTGCCGGGGGCTGAGAGGTACGTGAGCACGCCGGGAACGGGCTTGCCGGTTTGAGGGTCGGTCAACTGCCCTTCGACGAGTTGGCCATTGTACTCGGGCAGGTACCGAAAACCGGGCCGGGCTGGCGTCAGAATGTCGTTCCAGCGGAAGCGCCGCCAGCCCTGGGTGAGCATCAGCAGATCGGTGGCTTCCCGGAGTTGGGGTGAATCAGTTTGCCAATACGATTCGGGTGATTCGATCGGGCCGGGCAGATCGGAGGACAGCCAGAGATAGCTCAACAGGTGTTCCGACGGAGACGTGGCCAGTGAATCGAGTCGGTAGACGGCCATTGAGAGCGTAGTCGAACCAGCCTTTGCCGCCTCTGACCCCTGCACAGAGGCCGTGAGGGTGACTTTGAACCGGGTAGCATACGCCGCCTGATCTGTTTTCAGCGTAATGGCTAACGGATTGGTTGGTCTTTTGAAATAAAGTCGCTCGCCGATTGGCTGGTGCTTGGCGTCGAAAAGCGTCAGGTGCGATATGCCGTCGCCCAGCTTCGCTTTATCGATCCGAAAGGACGTTTCACGCTGGATTGGCCGGGCCTCAGCGAAATCAATAACTTGCCGGGTATGCGCAAACAGGTATACCACCGAGGCATTGGGTACGTTGGCTGTCACCGTGATCTGTAACTGATCGGCGCTGATGTCCTCCAGCCGCATCACGTACCCCTGGGGTTGTATGCTGGGTAGCGGTTGACTGAAGGTGCGGCCTTTTTCGTCCACAAACATGGCCCGGTAGGCCACGTTCCCACCCGGTGTTAGCGTAAAGCTCCCCTTGCCCAGATGCTGTGTTGTCAGTTGAGCCAAGGTGTCATTTTTCGCGTTCAACAGCCAGCCCCGGGCGTTAATACCCCGCCCTGTTTCGTCGGCCACCCTGAACGCAACCCGGCTGGTGAGCCCCTGCACCAGATAACCCCCCTCCGGGAAAAACTGAACATCGTAGCGCACCGTTTCGCGGGGGAGTTTCAGCCCCAGCCGCCGGAATGGATTGACAATCGTCAGGTTTTTCTCGAAAAAGTAAGCGGCATCGCCATTCTTCATCCAGTTGGTATAGCCCCGCAACCGGTACGTACCTGAGGGCAGCGTCGTCGGCAGCGATAACGCGCCGTTACCACCGGCAGCCGAAAGCGCAACCGCCGTTCGCAGCACCGACGTACCTGACCCGTCGAGCAGCTCGAGGTAGGCTACTTTGCTCAGGTCGAGCGGTTTGTGGTACGTACCATCGACGTAATACAGCTTGAACCACATCGACTCACCCGTCAGGTAAAAGGCCTGATCAGTATGGACGAACAGTTTTTCGGTCAGGGCCTGCCGCCGGTACGTATCAAACGACCGGAACAGCCAATCCGCGGAAGGAGTCGTTTGACCGACCGCTGCCAGGCGAACCAGCAGTAGTAGCGCCAGTATAGCGCCATTACGCCATGAGGTTATCTTGGTAGTCAGTGCGTTACGTGTGTCGCCGTATGGCCTGCCGATGATGCGCTTACTCATCCCAAAAATCGGGTTTTTTATTGATGCCCCCCTGCAGCCGGCAGTCGATGCATTCGAAGGTGGTGGTCAGATAGAGTGGTCCTGGCAAGCCCGATTCGGCCATGATTCCGGGCTGCGACTGCCGAATCTGTGATAACGTCAGCGTATCCACATCGCACAGCTCGTAGCCCGTGGTGGTGCGCCAGTTGGGCAGTTGGGCGCGTCCGATGAAAATCCGTTTCGTTGTTACATCGCCCGCCCAGAAAAAGCCCAGCACCAGGTCGGCGGGGTTACTGGTTGAGCGCATGTTGCCGGTAAGCTGTGACGGTTGCGGGTCGAACAGCGAACCAACGTTCTGGGTGAGTTTCGCGAGCTGATCGTAATAGTTGTACCCCGCCTGGGTAAGGGCGTACTGCCGGACCAGCAGGCTGTACCGCCGCTGAAATTTCATGGACCGGCCGTCAACGAAGTTGAGCGGAAACCGGTTGACGACAGCCTGACTTAACCGGGCGGTCGACGTCGTCAGGATGTTTTTAGAACCCGTCGTGCTCCAGCAGGTAAAGATATTGTCCTGCCGTAGCTCGACGTCTTTCGTCTTGTCATTGTAGATGTAGCCAGAGTAGTAGGCCGATGTATAGGCCCAGGTTTCGTCGAATTCCCAGCGGTAATACCGGGTGCGATTGGTCGGGTCGTGGGTCGATACGTTGAACTGAACGCCGTCGTTCTCCACCGTCCAGTGCAGGCTGTCGATGGGAGGCGTTTTCACTACAGGTACGTAATCGGAGACATAGTCGCCCCCGGCAGCCGTTCGGATGTGCAGCCGGTAGGTTTCGCCCGAGATGGGGGGTATGCCCGCCAGCGAATAAACGCCGCCGGGGCTTTCCTGCAACCTATAGATGGTGTTACCGGCGCTCTCGATCGTGACGGTTGCGCCGCTCTCGGCCGTGGGGGCGTTTTTGTCGCTTAGGTTCTGACTCCGGCTCAGCCGGATGGACGTGGTGGCACCGGGTGTGCTGTCGAAAAAGCCGTTGACAACCAGGTAGCTGGCAGGCGCGGCGATCTCAGGCGGGCGGTACGGATCTACGCAACTCGCCGCCAGCAGCACGAGCAACCCGCCCAAAACCCGTTGATATAGGCTGTTTTTCATCCGTAGCGCTTCGTTTTAGAATCGTCTCAGAATCTGAAGTTATACGTTATCGACGGAATGGGTTGCCCAAAAATCGACAGCTGATAGCCGTTGATGCTCCCGTTTTCCGACTTGAAATAGACCGAATAGGCATTGCGGCGACCGGTCAGGTTATACACGGCGATGGTCCACGAGCTGTGCGCCAGCTTCCGGACCTTATGATTGCCCTCGATGTTCATGGCAAAATCGGCCCGGTAATAATCAGGAATCCGATGCTGGTTTCGCTCCGAATAGAGTAACCGCAGCGCGTTGTCGACGGTGTATTTGGCGATGGGCAGCGTGATGGGTCGCCCCGTGCTGTAGGTGACATTCAGCGACAGGCTAAACCGGCGGTTGATCTTGTAGTTGCTGATAAGCGTAACGTCGTGGGGCTTGTCGAAACTGCTCGGGTAATACTGGCCCTGGTTGATCACGTCGGGCTCCGCCTGCCCGGTCGTGCGCAGAAACGTGCGGGCGTAGGTGTAGCTCAGCCAGCCATTCAGCTTGCCGGTCATCTTTTTTACCAGCACTTCCACGCCATAGGCTTTCCCTTCGGCAGCTACGACGTCGGTTTCGATGTGGGGATTGAGCAACAGCGTTGCCCCGTTCCGAAAATCGATGAGGTTCCGCATGGTTTTGTAATACGCCTCCACCGACAGTTCGATCGTATTGGTCCGGTTGTTTTTGTACACCCCCACGGCGAACTGATCGCCTACCTGCGGTTTGATGTTGGCGTCGCTTAATTTCCAGATGTCGGTGGGCGAAATGACCGTCGTGTTTGATAGCATCTGAATGTACTGGCGCGTCCGGTTAAAACTGGCTTTCACCGAGGCCGACGACGAGAGCGCGTAGCGGAGCGCGAGCCGATATTCGGGGCCACCGTAATTGTTGATCACCTGATTCCGCCCGTAGGCAATCGTGTCCGTGATGTTGTCAATGGTGCGGGGCTCTCCAGGTACGTATTGGAACCCGTTCCGCGGGCCCAGGTACTGAAAAAACGAGTACCGAAGCCCACCACTGACCGACAGGCGCGGGCTGATGTCGAACCGATCGCCGACGTACACGGCACTTTCCAGGCCCTGTTCGGTGCCAACGCTCATCGGTACGATCAGCGACTCGGCGCCCTGCGGCTGGAACGTACCCGGCCGGAGTTTGTAAAAGATGCTGCTGATACCGAAGTCGACCGCGTGCTGATTGGTTGGGTAAAGATTGAAATCCGCTTTTACCTGCGACTGATTGATGCCAAAATCGAGCTGGTAGGCGTTCACCGGATTCAGCACGCTCGACACCCGGTATTCATAACCGCTGTGGCTCGCCGTATACACGCTGTAGAATTTCTGGCTGAAAACGTGCTTCCATTTTAAGGTCGCCACTTTGTTCTGGTAGCTGTAAGCCGTATCGCTGCCC
Source organism: Fibrella aestuarina BUZ 2 (assembly GCF_000331105.1). Lineage (NCBI taxonomy): Bacteria > Pseudomonadati > Bacteroidota > Cytophagia > Cytophagales > Spirosomataceae > Fibrella > Fibrella aestuarina. Next base: position 3,220,422 of record NC_020054.1, read on the forward strand.
AGCGTAAACCGGTCGCGGCTCAGGTAGCCGGTCAGGTAAATTGTGTTTTTCTCGTCGATTTCGTGCGTAATGTGTGCGTTCAGATCGTAGAACTGAGCGTCGCTCTTCCGGAAGGCCGCATTCTGCAACTGCTTCAGCAGCCAGTCTGAATAGGTCGTTCGGATACCGGCGATGAACGACGTTTTGTCTTTCAGAATCGGGCCTTCCACGGTCAGGCGGCCCGTCAGCAGCCCGATACCGCCCGAGCCAATGAACTTCTTTTTGTTGCCGTCGCGGGTCTGCACGTCCAGCACCGACGACAGCCGGCCGCCGTAGCGCGAGGGCATGGCACTTTTATACAATTCGGCGCTTTTGATCAGGTCAGGGTTGAAGGCCGAGAAAAAGCCGAACAGGTGCGATGAGTTGTAGATGGGGGCGTCGTTGTAGAGGATCAGGTTCTGGTCGGTGGCTCCGCCGCGCACGTTCAGCCCGGTTGAGCTTTCCCCCACCGTTTTGACGCCCGGCAAGGTTTGGATAACCCGTAGCAGATCGGCTTCGCCCAACGCCGTAGGAATCTGCTTGACGCTCTTGATGTCGACGCGTTCCTGCCCCATTTGCAGGCCCGAAATATTCACGTCTTTTTCCGCCTCGATGACCACCTCCTTCAGGGCAATCACGTCGTCTTCCAGGTCAATGTCGAATTTACCGTCGGCGTACAGCACGATCCGGCGGTGGGTGTCTTTCAGTCCCGTACTTCGAATTTTTAACTCGTGCCTTCCCCGGGGCAGCGTCAGCGAGTAATAGCCAAACTGATCGGAGGCGGTACCGACGCGCGGATTGTCGATGTAAATGGCCGCCCCGACAATTGGCTCACCCGATGCTACGTTGCGGACGTACCCAGCCAGCGTAGCCCGACCGGGCCGGATGGGGTTGGTTCGTTTGCCGATCTCGTACAACCGGCTTTCAGGTTCGGCTCGTTGTTTCGGCCCTGCTGTCAGGTACGTAGCGCCCGTCGTATCGTCGTCGGTAGCCCCTCGCACGAAGAACCCGATGGGCAACTGCGTTCGGATGGGCCGGCCGGCGGTGATGTACACCTGCTGCTGGTTGTCGATCGCATAACTGAATTTCGTGCCGGCAACTAGTTGCGTCAGCAGGGCCTGTAGCGGTTGTTTGTCGGCGCGCAGGTTAACGATCAGGCTGTCGGTATCGGCCGGATTGTAAAAAAAGCGGTACGACGTCTGGGCCTCAACCGTTTGAACGAACTGGCTGAAACGTACCTGACTGAAATCACCGCTGATGAGCGATTCGGTTTTGGTCTGGGCAACCCCCGTGTTGGCGAGCCAGCTGATCAGGTACCCAACAAGAAAGAATCGGTAGAGTGGCGTCATAACCCGCGCGTTAATTCGTCATACCGTTGCGTTGTTCGGGCAATGGCCTGTTCCCGCCCTTCGTCTTTAAACCGAAGGTTGTTTTTTCGCATGAACCGGCGCAACTCCCTGGCCTGATCGGGGAACAGTTTCAAGAGGCTTCGCTTGGTTTTTACCTCGAAAAAGGCGTTCTGCTTCTGAACGATGAATCGGTCTTTGATCAGGTACGTCCCCTTATAGCTGCCGTCGTAAAGGTCTTCCTGAATGGTCTTTATGCGCTTGACCAACGCTTTGACCCGACCGTTGTAAATGACTTCATAAAAACCCGTGCGAACGCCCGCCAGGCTATCGCCATTGATCCAGGTAAACTGGCTGTTGCCCAGGGAGAAATGGCCCACTTTTTCCATGGGTACCTGTAGCCGGTAGCCACTCCCGGTGGGCTGAATCACCACCTGATCCCGGACGACATCGTACTGCAGTTGCAGATCGCGGTAGCGAACGCCATTGAGTTGCACCGTGCCCCGCTGTACACTATCCGTCCGGAAATAGGGGTGTATTTTAAGGCGCGGGTCATGCCCCACGTACAGATGGCCTTCGTTGGCGTGCGCCTGAACGGATAGGCGCTGCTCGTAGGTGCGAATGGCTTGATCCTGCGCCTGCTGAACGAACGTCGGCTGGGCCCGAGCGCCATGGATCAGAACGAACAAAGGGAATAGTAGCCACAGGGTAAGCCTACCGAGCGGCGAACAGCAGGAAGCAATCATAACGTCTGAGCAAACGATGAAACCGTATCCGGTTTGTACAGCACTAAAGAGCAGGAGCGGCGTTCCCTACTTTGAAGCTATCAGTGGCCAGGTAGCCCAACGTTCTGTTGATCGATGCGTTGCCGCCTGCTCGGTTGCTTGACGCTTACCGACCTGTTGTCGACGCATCGATCAATCGTGGAGCCTTCGCCAGGTACGAACCGGCGGCTCGATTGCTTTGCCTGCCTGTCAAAGTGTGTTTAGCGGCTATCCTGTCGATAGCCACCAGTTGCCAAGGGGCTATGAATGAGCGCCCACTGGAGGTAGTGCACCTATACGTATAGCCGGTAACCAAGTCGTTAAAAATCGAGGTGGCAGTTGGTCCAACCGTCGTCGAAGCGGGTGCCGAATTGCTTGTAGAAACCAATGGCAGGTTTGTTCCAGTCGAGGACCTGCCACATCATGCCCGTGCAATTGGTGGCTTTGGCCTGCTCGATGGTGGCGTCGAGCAACTCCTTGCCCAGGCCTTGCCCGCGGTGGCTTTCGGTCACGATGATGTCTTCCAGGTACAGCCGCTTGCCTTTCCAGGTCGAGTACCGATAGTAGTACAGCGCGATGCCGACGAGTTTGCGAGTCTGTTGATCTTCGGCCACCAGCAGGCCAAACAGCGGATTGGGGCCGAAGCCATCATCGAGCAGTTGCTCGGCGGTATTGGTTACCTCGTCGGCGGCTTCTTCATAGACGGCCAGTTCGCGGATGAGGTCGAACACCTGTGGAACATCAGCCTTCGTGCCGGTGCGGATTGTGATCATGAGTAGAGGAAGGGTGAAAAAGAATGAATAATGGACAATGGATAATGTATGATGAATAATGAACGATGGCGCTACAAAGCTATAGGTTGTGGGGCACGCTTACACATTGTCCATTATGCATTGTTCATCGTTCATTATTCATCATACATTATCCATTATACATTATTCATTCTCCCCCGCCATTTGTCCAGCGCGGCCTGGAAGTCGGCGGGGAGGGGGGAATCGAACTGAAGCCGCTCGCCGGTTCTGGGGTGGGTGAAGCCCAGCGAGCGGGCGTGCAGCGCCTGCCGGGGCAACAAGGCAAAGGCATTGCCGACAAACGCCTTGAACGACCCGTTGACGCTGCCGCGCAGAATGCGGTCGCCGCCATACATGGCATCGTTGAAGAGCGGGTGGCCGATGTGCCGGAAATGTGCCCGAATCTGGTGGGTACGTCCGGTTTCGAGGTTGCACTGCACCAGCGACACGAAATTCAGCGGCTCCAGGGTGCGGTAGTGCGTCACCGACCATTTGCCTTTTGTCTCGTCGTCGTAGATGGTCATCACCTTGCGGTCGGCAGCCGAGCGGCCAATGTAGCCCGTAATGGTGCCGTCGGCGGGGTCGGGTTGGCCCCACACCAGCGCCACGTAGGTACGTTCGATGCTGTGGTCGAAAAACTGCCGGGCCAGGTGGCTCATGGCGTATTCGGTCTTGGCGATCACCATCAGGCCCGACGTGTCTTTGTCGATGCGGTGCACCAGTCCCGGTCGGCCCTCGCCATTGCGGCCCGTGGGCAGGTTCTGCATGTGGTAAACGAGCGCGTTGACCAGCGTGCCGTCCCAGTTGCCGTGGGCCGGGTGCACGACCATGCCCGCCGGTTTGTTGACCACCAGCAGCTCGTTGTCTTCGTAGACAATATCGAGCGGAATGTCCTGTGGAATGACGGTGGTTTCGCGCGGGGGATGCGGCAGCGAGAGCACAATCAGGTCGCCGGGCTTTACTTTGTAGCTGGCTTTGGTGGGCTTGCCGTTCACCTGAATGCCGCCCGCGTCGATAGCCGCCTGCAGCTTGGTGCGGGTGGCGTTGGCCAGCTTTGAATCTAAAAACCGATCAATCCGCAGCATCGTCTGACCCGGATCCACCACAATGCGGTGGTGTTCGTAGAGGTCGTCGTTGTCTTCGGTTTCGTCGAGTTGTGTGTCTAGCATAGTGTCATTGGCACGCAGATGACGCAGATTGAACGTCTTTTCCAAATGGGTTTACGGAAGAATCGCTTCGATACCTATCAGGAAATCCATGTAAATCCGCCTGATCCGCGGGCTATAGCAAACCCAAAATTACATGCCTCTGCCTGATTTAGCGGCGCACCTCAACCAGATTGTCGGGCATTCGGCGCTCGACTACCTGCCCGACCCGTTTCCCGAACCTGTTCCCATCCGGCTCTTTCTGAAGCGCGACGATCAACTGCACCCGCTGGTGTCGGGCAATAAATGGCGTAAACTCAAGTACAACCTGCTGGCGGCGCGCGAACAGGGCCTGTCGACCATACTTACGTTTGGCGGGGCGTTTTCCAACCACCTCCACGCGACCGCTGCCGCGGGTAAGCTCTTCGGTTTCCAGACGATCGGGGTTGTACGCGGCGATGAACTCGCCCACCGACCCCTCAACCCGACGCTGACATTTTGCCGGGAGCAGGGGATGCACCTGCATTTCGTGAGCCGAACCGACTACCGGCGAGCCACCGACCCAACGTACCTGGTGGCGTTACAGGCGCAGTTTGGACCCTGTTACCTCGTGCCGGAAGGCGGCACCAATGCGTTGGCCATTCGCGGCACGGCCGAGATCATGCCTGAGATTGAACAGCAATGGCGCGACATAGAGTTACCGGAGGCGGCTTCAGCAGGTACGTTGCCGCATACGGTGGCGTGTGCCGTGGGCACGGCAGGTACGTTGGCCGGGCTGATCGCGTCGGCGCCTGAATCGGTGCGGGTGCTGGGTGTTTCGGCGTTGAAAGGGGCCGTCAATTTTGCCGCCCTGCCCAGTCCGTTGCCAGCCACCGTGCAGCTTAGCAATCAGTATGACTTTGGCGGCTACGCCCGGACAACACCCGAGTTGGATCGGTTTATTGAGGTCTTTGAGGAACGGACGGGCGTGCGGCTCGAACCGACCTACACCGGCAAGTTGCTCTACGCACTGTATGACCTGGCCCGGCAAGGCTATTTCCCCGAACAGGCCGGGGTTGTCGCCGTGCACACCGGTGGGTTGCAGATAAGGGGGTGACTGAAGCGGCTTTCAGCGAGAATCAGTCGTTATGACTTGATGAGTCAATGAGGCTATATGTTTTCTATAACGAAAAAAGATAAACATTTTATTTCAACTAGTTCCGTATTGAACACACCAGTTCGTTCGATCAAGCGACTTGCTTATCTTGCTGACTCAACGTGTAGACCATGACTTTAAAGCGGACCAATCTGTTAATTGCGACGGCTTTTCTATCCATTATTTTACTACTCAGCCTGACCACTTACCTATCCTGGCGGAGTAATCAGCGGGAGCAGCAGGTCAATGAACAAGTCCGGGATACATACGAAGTAATCGCCCAGATTGAACAGCTAACCAACGCGTCGCGTGATTTGCAAACCGACGCCCGGAGCTATGAATTGACGGGTAAACGGGAGTTTTTGCAGTCCTTTCGGGTGGCTAGTCAGAAACTGCCCCAACAACTAACCCAACTCGATCGGCTGCTGCGGCAACAACCACAGGCGCAGGCCCAGGTCAGGTTGCTGGGGCAACTGATCAATCAGCGACAGGGAGTTAGTCAGCAACTAATCAATCAACGGCAGGCGGCTGTTCCCCCCCAAACCGATGACTTACTGAAGCAGGGGCGGCAGTTGCTGTTTCAGATGCGCCCCATTGCCAAGGCTCTGACCGATCAGCAGCGGGCGCTGGTGGAGGCGCGGCTGCAACAGGCGCAGGCGGCTTACCAGACTACACAACAGCGCATTGGCCTGGCGACTGGCTCGGCCTTGGCCGTGATGGCCTTCATGCTCTGGGTGCTGTATGGCCAACTGCGGCGGCGGATGCGCAACGAAGCCAAACTGGCGCAACTCGACGTTGAACTGCAACACCAGCTGCAGCAGGAACAGGCGCATAATCAGGCGTTGGACCAGCTCAATCAGCAGTTGCGGCAGTCGAACGAAAACCTGCAGCAGTTTGCCTACATCGCCTCCCACGATCTACAGGAGCCCCTGCGCAAAATTCAGCAGTTCGGCGATCTGCTCAAGGCGCACTACAACGCGCTGGGCGATGCCGATCTCGAGCGCGATTACCTCAATCGGATGCAGACAGCCGCGCAGCGTATGTCGTTGCTGATCAGGGATTTGTTAGCTTTTTCGCGCATTTCGGTACAACCCGTAGCCGACACGGAGGTCGATCTGACAACGGTGCTTGAGCAGACGCTGGACAACCTGTCGGTAGCCATACAGGAAACCAACGCCCAGCTCACGGTCGGCCCACTGCCCAGGGTAATAGGGGAGACGTTTCAACTTGGGCAGCTCTTCCAGAATTTGCTATCAAACGCGTTGAAGTTTCACCCGCCGGGCAACGTACCCCATGTGCAGGTTCGGGCAAGTGAGCTTGCCGATTCGCAACTGCCCGCCACGGTAAAACCGGCTCAGGCTGCGGCGCGTTACTACCAAATCGACATCGTGGACGATGGCATTGGTTTCGACGAAAAATACCTGCACCAGATCTTTCAGGTGTTTCAGCGGCTGCATGGCAAGAGTCAGTTTGCGGGTACGGGTATCGGGCTGGCGATCTGCCAGAAGGTGGTGGTGAACCACGGCGGGGCCATCACCGCGACGAGCCAACCGGGTGGTGGCTCCTGTTTCAGCATCTATCTGCCCGTTCAGGCGTCGAAAGTCGACCGGCAACCGGCCTAATAAGCGTTACGCTATCGGAATAACGCTCAGCGTGCCGCTCCCTTCCATGTAGCACTGTTTAACCTCGTCGATGCGCTCAATGCCCTGTTGGCGCAGCAATCCCATAAACTCGTCTTCCGTGAGGAATTCGCGTCGGAGGTTTTGCTTCATCAGCACCCCATTTTTAATGAGCAGCGTCGGCTCCGGGTTGCTCAGGCGTTCAAACAGCGGCGAGCGAATGCCCATCCAGTTGATGAAAAAATCCCAGCCGACGAGCGTGCCCACGAGCGCGGCGCCTTCGGTAATGGATTCGTAGGTGCCCGCCATGGCGTTCTGGGCGGCGTCGGAGATGAGCGTGATCAGCAGAATGTCGGTGATGTTGAGCTGGCCGCTGCTCCGCCGCACAAAGCGCATGTAAACGAAGACGATCCAGTACGTAATCGTACCGCGGATAATCATCTCAAGGACCGAGCTGCTTGGCGTAAACATGCGCTCCCAATCAATCGAAATTAGTTTTTCCATGCCAGCCGGGTTACTAAACGTGCCATTAGTGCCATTAATCGTAACTGATTGACCAACTTTGGGGTTTAGAATTCTTAGTCAACACCATGCCTGCTCTACCACTCGACCGTTCACGGGAGCCCCGCTTACGATACCTCATCGACCATAAAACCAAGCCCCTGGGGGCCTTGGGGCAACTCGAAGCCCTGGCCTTGCAGATTGGCCTGATTCAACAAACCGAAACGCCCGCGCTTACGCAGCCGCATCTGCTGGTGTTCGCCGCAGACCACGGCATAGCGGCCGAAGGGGTGAGCGCTTACCCCGCCGAAGTCACCTATCAGATGGTGCAGAACTTCATCAACGGCGGGGCGGCCATCAATGTGTTTTGCCGTCAGCAGGGGCTTAGCCTGGTGGTTTGCGACGTGGGGGTGCGGGGTACGTTCGAGCACAACACGCCCGAGTTTGTCAAGTTTAAGGTGCAGCCCGGTACCCGCAACATGTGCCATGAACCCGCCCTGTCGATCGACGACTGCGAGGCCGCGATGGATGCCGGTCGGATGCTGGTGGATGGGGTGCAACACCGGGGCTGCAACACGGTCGGTTTTGGTGAAATGGGCATTGGCAACACCTCGTCGGCCGCGCTGCTGATGCATCGGCTGCTCAACCTGCCGCTGGCGCAATGCGTGGGGCGTGGTACCGGCCTGACTGATGCGCAACTGGCCCACAAACTCACGGTGCTACAGGCCGTTGCTGACCGATATGCTCACTTCACCAAACCAATGGAGCTACTCTGCGCGATGGGCGGGCTGGAAATCGCCGCTATCGCCGGTGGAATGTTGCGCGCGGCGGAGAATCAGATGGTGATTCTGGTCGACGGGTTTATTGCCACGGCGGCGTTGCTGGTCGCCCGTGCGCTGGACCCCGCCGTGCTGGACTACTGCGTTTTTTCGCACCAATCGGCTGAACAGGGCCACCGGCTAATGCTGGACGCCCTCAACGCGCGGCCCCTGCTTCACCTCGACCTGCGCCTGGGTGAGGGTACGGGCTGCGCCCTGGCTTACCCACTGCTTCAATCGGCCGTGGCGATGCTCAATGAGATGGCCTCGTTTGAGCAAGCTGGCATAAGTGAGAAACCGTAAACGGAAGGATGCGGTATGAATGATGAATTGGCTGACGCGCCAGCAATGTCCATGCGTCAGTCAATTCATCATTCATACCGCATCCTTCATCAATTGCTGTCCATGAAGACGCTGTTCTTTACTGCTCTGATGTTTTACACGCGGCTGCCCGTGCCCAAAGGCATCGACCATTCAGACGATAAGCTCAATCGGTCAACGGTATTCTTTCCGCTCATTGGCTGGATCATCGGAGGGATCGGGGTCGGGGCTTATTGGGTGGGTAGCGTATTGTTTCCGCCCGAACTGGCGGTGCTGTTGAGTATGATCGCGACGGTCTGGGCCACGGGGGCGTTCCACGAAGATGGCTTCGCCGATGTCTGCGACGGCTTCGGTGGGGGCTGGTCGAAGGCGCAGATCCTGACGATCATGAAAGATAGCCGGCTGGGTACGTATGGGACGATCGGGCTGGGGCTGCTGTTGGCCGTGAAGTTTTTTGCGCTGATGAAACTGCTGCCCGGCGAGCCGTTTGGCTGGCCGGTCGCGCTGAAATACATCTCGGCCCATAGCCTCAGTCGCTGGATCGCCACTACGGTCATTGCCGCCATGCCCTACGCCCGCGACGACGAGCAGTCGAAAGCCAAACCCATTGCCAAAGGCGGCATCCGGGGCTGGCCGCTGGTAATGGCTACGGTCTTTGGCCTGTTGCCCACGGCGGTGTTGTGTGTGCTGTCGGGCCTCTGGATTTACGCCCTGTTTCTGGTGCCGTTGTTTCTGGTGCGCTGGCGGCTCATGCACTTCTTCCAAAAATGGCTAGACGGCTACACCGGCGATTGCCTCGGGGCCACGCAGCAACTGACCGAAGTGATCACGTACCTGTCGTATGTCTCGCTGGTGTGGGTCAGCCTATAAACTACTTACTGTAATGACTATTTACCTTATTCGCCATACCGAAGTGGCCGTGGGCCGGTCGATCTGCTACGGTGGGTCCGACGTGGCGCTGGCCGATAATTATGCCGAACAACTGGCCCACATTCAGACGAATCTGGCGACCCCACCCAACGTCATCTGGGCAAGCCCGTTGAGCCGGTGTCGGCAGCTTGCTCAGGACCTCGCGCTGGCGAGCGAAGTCGCTGATGTTGTGGAAGTAAACTTCGACGATCGCCTGCGCGAGTACCACTTTGGCGACTGGGAGATGTTGCCCTGGTCGGACATACCGCGCGACGCCCTCGATCAGTGGATGAGTGATTTTGTCCAGTTGGCCCCGCCCAACGGCGAAACGTTTCAGGCACTGGCCGATCGGGTAGGTGCCTTTTGGCAGGAGAAAATCGAACCAATGGTCGAAAAGCATCCGAACGGAACTATATACGTTGTGAGTCACGGCGGTGTAATCCGAACTTTGCTCTGTCTGTTCCTCGACCTATCTTTGCGCAACGCTTACCGGCTCAATCTGGATTACGGGGCCGTCTGCAAGCTTACCTTAACTGGGTCTACCTACCAGATAGGGTACATCAACCGTTAAACAAAACAGCCGTTTCGAGCTAGAAACGCTTAACACTATACGTCACGTTCGTCAATGAAACCAATCCATATTCGCCTGACTACTGCCGCTTCTCTGGTCCTGCTCGTTGCCCTGTCGCGCACCATTCCTCACCCGCCCAACTTCACGCCCGTGATGGCGATGGCCCTCTTTGGTGGAGCCATGTTCGAGCGTAAATGGATCGGACTGGTGGTACCCGTGCTGGCCATGCTGCTAAGTGACACCTTGATCGGATTCCACGGTACGATGGGCGCCGTTTATGGCTCACTAGCGCTGGCCTGGGTGATCGGGGTGGTTGCACTGCGCAAGCCTACGTTCGGTCGGGTGGTTCTCAGTTCGCTGTCGGCATCGATTCTCTTTTTCCTGATAACCAATTTTGCCGTTTGGTACGGTAGCACCTTCTACCCGAAAACGCCGGGTGGGTTGCTCGCCTGCTACACGGCCGGTCTGGCCTTTTACAACAATCAGTCATTCTTCCTGAACGGTGTGTTTGGTGATCTGGCCTTCAGTGGGCTGCTCTTCGGTGGGTATGCGTTGCTGCAACGCCGTTTCCCGGTGCTGCGCCCGGCAACGGTCTAACCACCCATCGGTTCGCCTCAGTAACGCCCCGGCCTTAAGGTCGGGGCTTTTTTTGTGTCTAAAAAGTTACTAAATTTTAGTTAAGTATTTTTTTTAGTATATAGCAGGTGTACAAGTGCCGTAAGCTGTTGATTGGCTAGTATTTATGGCTACTTTAGGCGATGCAGTAGCTTCCTAAACTATTCATAAATACTTAATTGATATGGCATCCACGTTGAACCTGCGCCCTGCGCTTACCTCTGCCCGGATCGTTCTTTTGCTCACAGTTGGCAACGTCCTCATTCTTCTCTTGCGCAACTGGATTCTGGGCGGGTCTAATGAGTTTAATTTTCTCTTTCATAATCTGTTTTCCGGCTTCGAGCCGTTGCTGATCGCGTACGTGCTGCTGATCGTCAATCAGCGCATCGGTACCGTCGTTTTCTGGATTGGGACGTCGCTTTGGGTGCTGTTTTACCCCAATAGCCCCTATATGATCAGCGACCTTATCCACGTGACCCTGCGTACCAACGTACCCACCGACTCCAGCAGCATCCCGGATGAAATCGTCGACCGCGTCGTGTTCAATGTGCTCATCGTCTTTTCGTTCGCCATGCTGTCGGTGTTCTACGGCTTTGTGTCGCTCAAAATCATGTACTCCCTCTTCCGGGTACGTTACAGCGCCAGCGTCGCCAAAACGCTGATCGGCGTGGCGGTGGCGCTGAGCTGCGTTGGCTTTTACATCGGGCGTACGATCAAGGCGGAGGCCATCAGCACGAAGGAAAACCTGTATTCGGCTGATTTCCTGTTTCATCCGATCGAAGCAATCGGCAGCATCTGGCCGAAGCTGTTTCCGTCGGCTGAACACGAATACCCATACTACATGATGATCCTGTTCGGTATCGTGCAGTGTTCGCTGCTGCTGATGATGCGCAACGTGCGCAACATTGAATCAAACGAACTGGTGGCTTCGCCGCGCCATGGGTCGGGCCGCATCTTGACAAACTAGCCCGTTCTATTCACACCTCACTTTTTATGACTACGCTCCGAAAGACCACGTACCTGTTGCTGGCCATCCTAGCCATCTTTGTCTTGCCCTGGGTAGGCGCCAGTATCCAGTATCAAGACCAGTTTCCGCCCGATTTCTTCGCATATCCTATGTTGTCATCCCCTCAGCAGGAGGCCTTCAGCTGGCCCATATTTCTGCTGTTTGCGGGGTTGTCGGTGGCGGTGATCGTGCTGTATCTGTTTCCCCGGCTGTTCGGGTTCCGGGCGGTCCCGCAACCCGACTATCGCCCTGCCAAACGAGTCGGCTTCCCCCTCTGGTTCTGGCTTGGGCTGGTGTCGTGGGGCGGGGTGGCGGTGCTGCTCTGGACCAAAGCGACGGGCCCCGCCTGGCTGCTGCACTGGTCTGATATGCCGCTATTCTGGGGGTTTGCGCTCATGATCGACGGCTGGGTGTATGTGCGGCAGGAGGGCCGGTCGCTGATCAGCCGGGTGCCGCAGGAAGTAATCGGGATCGGGGTGTCGTCGGTGATGGGCTGGATGCTCTTCGAATACCTTAATTTCTTTGTCGAAGACAACTGGTTCTATCCCAAAGGCGACATCATCGACCGCGAGGAGTTTCTGCTCTATGCGGCCGTTATCTCGTCGGGCCTGCTGCCGCTGGCGTTCGAGTGGTACAGCCTCTTCAAGAGCATACCCGCCCTCCGCGAGCGGTTTTCGCTGGGGCCGAAGATCGTATTGCCCGAGTGGCTAAAGACCACCGCGCTCTGGTTATCGGTGGTATTGCTGGTGTTGGCGGGGCTCTTCCCTGCGCAACTGTTCTTCACGCTTTGGCTCACGCCGGCCATCCTGTTGGCTACCGTACTCGACAAAATCGGCGTCTGGACGCCCCTGCGCCCCATCGGGCAGGGCAACTGGACACCCGCTCTGCTGATTGCCCTGAGCTACCTGATCGAGGGATTTTTCATCGAAGGGCAGAATTATTTCAGCGCGACGCACGGGCCCAACCGCGAGATTCTTTACACCATGGCCCCCGCCTACTGGCAGTACAACCTCCCCTACGTGAATGCGTATCACCTGTTTGAAATGCCGCTCATCGGGTACTCGGGTTACCTGCCCTTTGGTGTCTATTGCTGGCTGTGGTGGATCGCCTTCGCCACCCTGCAGGGAATTCCATCCCGCTTTTTTCAGGAAGCCCCGTTTCAGCCGCATAAGCCCGAGCCCGCATGAGCCTACGTCTCGTACTGCTGCTGCTGTTCGTCGGCTGTCCGGTCTGGTCACTGGCTCAGCCGATTGTCTGGACCGGACAAGCTGACTTCCTGACGATTGGCGACCGGGTCTCGATCCTGACCGACACGACGGGGAACCTGACCATCGGGCAGGTCACGTCGCCTGCCTTTCAGGGGCGATTCAGGCCTTCTAGGCAGGTGATTATCAACGTGGGCTTCTCTGACCGAATTCATTGGCTGCGGTTTTCGGTTGACAACCCCACGCCGGACAAGCTGTTGCTGGAAGTGGCGCAGGCCTTCCTGCCCATCACGGAACTCTACTACCAGAATGAGGCCGGGAAAACCGTCAGGCTGACGGCTGGGTTCCGCATTCCGGTCGACCAGAAAATCCGGAAACACCACTATCAGGTCTTTCCCATCCCGCCCGGCCGGCATACCTATTTTGTTCGGTTGCTGGCTCATTCGCAGCCAGTACCCATCAGCCTCTGGGAGGAGTCGGCTCACGAAATCAAAACCTACCGGCAACGCCTGATTTATGGCTTCTACCTGGGCTTCATGTTTTTCGTGTTGCTGAGTAACCTGTTCTTCTTTTTCTCGCTGCGCAACCGGATGTACCTGTTCTACGCGGTCGTGGTGCTGATTTACGTCTCGTACTCCATGGCCGTGCTCGACGGCTTCATTGTGTACTTCGTCGATGGGCTGGACCTGACGTTCTGGTTCATCACCATCCCGACAATTGGCGTAACGGTGCAGACCACCTACTGCCTGCTGTTTCTGGAAGCCGGGCGCTACGTACCCAGAATCAGCCGGGTTGTGTGGGGTGTCGTCATCTACTTTGCGGCCTATGCCGTCCTGAAATACCTGCTGCCCATGCCGCTGATTCTGGCCATCAACACGGCCAATGCGCTGCTGTCGTTTTTCCTGATGGGCTTTGTGGGGATAAAGACCGGGCAGAAAGGAAACCGGCTGGGTTATTATTTTGCCCTGGCTTACTGCATCTATTTCCTGCTGGTGCTGACGGAGGCCACCTATGTTCAGACGGGCAAACCCGCCTACTTCGCCGAACTGAGCCACGTGACGCTGGCCACGCTGATCGAGAGTTTTATTCTTTCCTTCTTGCTGTCGAAACGGTTTGAATGGGAGCGGGCCGATATCGAGAAGGCCAAGGCCGAAGCCCAGCAGCAGTTGCTGGCGAAAACGCTTGAAAACGAGCAATTGCTGCTGTCGCAAAACGAGCTGCTGGAACTGGAAGTCGCCCAACGTACCCGCGACATCGAGCAGAAGTCGACGCAGCTTCAGCAATCGCTTCATGAGCTGAAAACGGCACAGGCGCAACTGATTCAGCACGAAAAAATGGCGTCGTTGGGTGAGCTCACGGCCGGTATCGCCCATGAGATCCAGAATCCGCTCAACTTCGTGAATAACTTTTCGGAGGTGTCGATTGAACTCGTCGACGAACTTCGGGTGGAACTGATGGCCGGTCGCCTCACCGACGCTGTAGCCCTTAGCCACGATCTGGCGGGGAATCTGCAACGGATTAGCCAGAACGGCAATCGGGCGGCGGGTATCGTGCGGGGTATGCTGGAGCACGCCCGGACCGGCAGCGGCGACCGGCAACCTACCGACCTGAACAGCGTTGCCGACGAATACCTGCGGATGGCCTACCGGGACCTGCGGACGAAAGATCCGTCGGTAGCCTTTGTGCTTCACACGAGCTTCGATCCGCAGCTTGAACCGGTGAGTGTGGTGGCGCAGGATGTGGCGCGGGTCATGCTCAACCTATACACCAATGCCTTCTACGCCCTGCGCGACCGGCAACGGCAGAGCGACCCCGCCACTTACCAGCCAACGCTTTGGGTGAGTACCGAGCGCACCGCCGATAGCATGCTGTTTCGGGTAAAGGACAATGGCCTGGGTATTCCGAACGAAGCGCTCAACAAAGTGTTTCTGCCGTTTTTTACCACAAAGCCAACCGGTCAGGGGGTTGGGCTCGGCCTGAGTCTGAGCTACGACATCATCAAGAAAGGGCTGGGCGGCGACATCCGCATCAACACCGAAGTTGGTCAGTACACAGAGGTGGTGTTCACGATTCCACTACCCTGACCCAACGTACCTGACTGATCAGGTACGTTCTGAGCAAAGCGAACGGGTATTAAGCAACAAAAGGCCCGGACAATCGCTGTCCGGGCCTCTGTTTGATGGTCACTTGGTAGTAGCCCGCGATACAATTACTTCGGCAGAAGTACGCTATCAACTACGTGGATTACACCATTGGACTGATTGACGTCGGCGATGGTCACCGTTGCGGTGCCGCCCTTCTCATCCATCAGTTCGATTTTCTTGCCTTTCTGCATGGCGGTCAGTGTGCCACCGGCTACCGTTTTCAGCGTGGCTTTGCCACCATCGGCCTTGATTTTGTTCATCAGGTCCATGGCGCTCATTTTGCCAGCCACTACGTGGTAGGTCAGCACACCCGTCAGCATGGCTTTGTTTTCGGGCTTCAAAAGCGTCTCAACGGTGCCCTTGGGCAGTTTGTCGAAAGCTTTGTTGGTTGGTGCGAATACGGTAAACGGACCGGGACCAGACAGGGTCTCGACCAGACCGGCGGCTTTCACGGCGGCTACCAGCGTGGTGTGATCCTTCGAGTTAACGGCGTTTTCGACGATATTTTTCGACGGATACATGGGCGCACCGCCAACGGTTACTGTTTTTTCCTGTGCATTGGCTACGTGGCCGAGGGTCAAAAAGGCCAGCGCACCCAGCCATACTTTTAGTGAAGTCATGATGTTTGTCGGCAGAATTACCTGCCTGTTTTTTTGTGAAAAGAATTAACGTTGGTCGACTAACAACAGACTTACGCTTAGGTATAAGGAGTTGGATTTACGGACGCTGAAAAAAATTAAGAATAGATACGTAGAGCCGACAACCCGCCCCGTCAACTGCCTGACTCTGACCAGCCCTAACGCAACGGACCCGCCCCGCCTGACCTACGGATGTGCAGAAAGCACAGCCAGGTGTCGGCGGGGCGGGCCCATCGGGATGGATCGTAACCCTTATCGGCCGCCCGGTGGGCAGTGGGTTTTCAGAAAGCTGGTGTACAGGCTGCTCAGGTGCTGCCGCGTACCGGCGCCTTCCGAAATGCCGTGCGACCGGTTGGGATAGGCCATCATCTGAAACGACTTGTTGTATTTGATCAGCTCATTGATAAGCATCTCGGCATTGGCGTAGTGCACGTTGTCGTCGCCCGTGCCGTGAATGTAGAGCAGGTTACCGCGCAGGTTTTTGGCGTGGCTAATGGGCGACCCCGACACGAAATCGTCCCGGTTTTCCTGCGGCAAACCCATGTATCGCTCCTGGTAGATGTTGTCGTAGGTCAACTGGTTGGCCACAGCCGCCACGGCGATGCCCGTTTTGTAGATGGCCGGGTACTGAAACAGCAGGTTCAGCGTGGTTGATCCACCGCCGCTCCAGCCCCAGACCGCTACCCGGCTGGTGTCGATGAAGCTATGCTGCTTAAACAGCGCCTGGGCGCCCTGCGCCTGATCGCGGATGTTGATGCGGCCAATCTGCCGGTAGATGCTCTTGCGCCAGGCGGCCCCTTTCAGGGTGGGCGTGCCCCGGTTGTCGAGCGCGGCGTAGATGTAGCCTTCCTTGGCCATATCGCCCGCAAACAGATCGTTTTGTCCTGCCGAGAACACGTCGTTGGTCGTGGTACCGGCCGGTTCGCCATACACGTAGAAAACGATGGGGTAGCGTTTGGTGCTGTCGAAATCCGTAGGCAGGGCCATCCAGCCGTCGAGGGTCACGTTCTCGGCGGTCGTCACCGTGAAGAAGCGGACGTTCTTACCTTTGGCGGTGTTGGCTTTGGGCGCATTGCCCCGCACAATGGCGTGGTCGGGCAGGCTCACCCACGCGCGCGTCGAGGGCGTCGAGCGGTTGGTGAAAGTATGCATGGCGAGGGTGCCGTTGGGCGAGATGTCGTAACCGTGCGTGCCAGCCAGGGTCGTGGGCGATAGCCGCTCCGCCGGGCGCGGGCCCGTTTCCTGCCCTTTCCCGTTCAGCGGTACACGGTACAGATACCGTTGGGTGGCGTTGTCGGGCGAGGCGGTAAAGTACACGTAGCCGCCACGTTCGTCGATGCGCTCCAGTTCACTCATGTCGTAGTTGCCGGGCGTGAGCAGCGTCTGTTGTTTGCCGTCGCTGCTGAGCTGGTAAATGTGCCGCCAGCCGTCTTTCTCCGAGACCCACAAAAACGCATTGCCGTTCTGCGTCCATTCCCAGCCGGTCGGGTCATCGCGATCCCAGCGGGCTTTGATGTCGATCCAGGCGTTGTCGGTTTCCGTGAAAATGGGCGTTGCCGTGTTTTTGGCCGTTTGGCAAACAAATAGCGTGCTTTGGTTCTGCTTCCGGTTCAATTGCTGCACGATCACGCGCCCGGCGGATTCGCGCCCGGCGGGGTCACTCGCGCTGCTGGGGAACCACTCGGCCCGCACCAGGTAGTGCTGCGCTGGATCGCCCGGGATGGGCAGCCACCGGGTAGGACCACCCGTGGCGCTCACCACGCCCAGCCGCGTCGGCGAGGGGGCTTCACCCACTTTGGGGTATTCGACCGGGATGGTGAAGGAGTAGATCGAGTCGGTGTTGTTGATCATCAGGAAATCGCGGATGCCGCTCGCGTCGACCTGCCAGTACAGAATCTGCTTGCTGTCGGGGCTCCAGCGGAACCCGTCGCGGCAGCCAAATTCTTCTTCGTAGGCCCAGTCGAACGTACCGTTGATGCGCTTGCGGGTACCGTCGGTAGTGAGCTGAGTTACCTTGCCTGTGGCGACCTCTTCCGAATACAGGTTGTTTTTGCTGACATACGCTACACGCTTGCCGTCGGGCGATAGTTTGGCGTAGAGCAGCGATTGGGCGGGCTGTTTTGCTCCGATCTGCCGGAGTTGGCCCGGGCGGCCCCCCGCGGTTTGGCGGCTGAGCAGGTAGTAATCGCCGCGGGTATTATAGCGCCAGACGCGGGCCGTGTTGGTAAAGATCAGCACCTGCGACGAATCGCGGCTGAAGGCGAAATCGGCCACCGTAATAGGGGCTTTGGCACCGTCGGGCGTGAGCTGCGCCGTGGTAATCAGGGGTGTTTCCTGCCCGCTGCGTACGTCGGTGCGGGTGATGGCCCCGTTGGCGATGTTAACCACGGCATTGCCATCGGCCGACCACCGAAGGGCCCGCGACCGGAATTGGGCCGAAGCCGATGAACCTGCGAGTAACGACGTACCCAGCAGAACAGCGGCGAGACGAATACGGAATAAATGCATCGAGATGAGTGTGTTGCACGGAATTGACTGGCAAAATACGACCGGAGCCGACTACTTTGCACGTTACGATGCCCGCCACCCCAAACACAACTGAACTTTTCCGGCTGCTAACCGCCATCGGGCAGGGTGATGAGGCGGCGTTTCGGCAGTTTTACGACCAAACCAAGGGGCGGGTGTTCAACACGGCGCTGGGGTACGTACCCAACCGCGAAGATGCCGAAGAGATCACGCAGGATGTGTTCGTGGCGGTATTTCGCTCGGCAGGTACGTTCCGGGGCGAGGCCAGCCCAACCACCTGGCTCTACCGCCTGACGGTCAGCAAGGCCCTTGACTGGGTCAAACACCGCCGGCGGCAAAAACGAGTTGCGTTGCTGACCAGCCTCTTCGGTACCGATACCGGCGACCTACCGTATGAGCCCCCCGACCCCGTCCATCCGGGCGTGTTACTCGATCAGCAGGAGAACGCCGCCGCCTTGTTTCGGGCCATCGACAAGCTGGCCGACAAGCAGAAAACGGCCTATATTCTGGCGCGGGTCGAGGGCTTGTCGAACGTCGAAACGGCCGATGTGATGCAGGTGAGCGTGGGGGCGGTTGAGTCGCTGCTGGCGCGGGCTACGGAGAACCTCAAAAAACAACTGACTTCTTTTTACAAATCATTCCGGGAGCCGTAGGAACCGGCCCCGTTTATCGTCTATCTGTGTATGGAACCGAAGCAGCAACAATGGATCAACGACGTACTGGGCAGCCTCGACGGCCTGCAACGTGCCGAACCCAGTCCGTTTTTGTACGCTAAAATCAGGAACCGCCTCAACGGCCAACCGGTGGCCTATGCGCCAAAAAAGCTGGTTTGGCTGGTGGCAGCCTCGTTTGCGCTCCTGGCCCTGCTGAATTGGCGGCTGGTTGCGTCGTCAACGGTGCCTACCAACGTACCCAGTGAGTCGGCCAGTCTGCGGGCGCTGGCTTCGGAATGGCAACTCTATCCCACCCACCAACTCTACGGCGAATGAACCAGACGCGCTTGCTGACCTGGGCCGTTGCGGGCCTGCTGCTGCTCAACCTGGGTACGTTGGGGTACCTGGCGCTCCGCCCGCGTGGCCTGCACCCGCCCAGACCCGGTACCCCCGGCGGACCCCCGCCTGATGGCCCTGCCACACTGATTATCGACCGGCTTCAGTTCGACGAAGGGCAACAGGCGCGCTACCGAACGCTCGTCCGTCAACACCAGCAGGCGTCGGCGCGGCTGGCTGAGGCGTCGACCAACCTGTATCAACGCTATTACAAGCTACTCAGCCAGGCCCAGCCCGATACTGCCGCCGCGCAGGCGTTGAGTAGCCAGATTGCGGCCAATCAGCGCGCCGTTGCCGAACTGAATTTTGCCCACTTCGCCCAGATTCGGGCCTTGTGCCGCCCTGACCAACTCCCGGCTTTCGTGCGCCTGCTTGACGATCTCACGCACCTGTTTCGCAATCCGCCGGGGCGTGGGCGGGTGGGTAGGAGAGAAGGCCCCCGCCGATGCCGTGACGTAGCGAAAAAACAGCGAAAAAAGGGACAGGGCCGTAGGAATGCCGTTGGCCTGTCGTCTAAGGCCGTACGAAGCAAACAGGCTTCGCGATGAACCACCAAACACGATGAAACGAAAAGGACTAATCATGGCCGCCGGGGGCCTGCTAACGGGCCTGCTGATCGCGGCCGCCTGCCAGAAAATGAGTGATGCCGTTGCCCCAACCAGCACGACGCCCACCACCTCAACCTCGGTAACCGTGGGAACGGGCGTGCCGGAGGTTTACAAAAAGTTGTATGGCGCCACGTCGATCTACGTGGAAGGCAGCAACATCGTGATCAAAACCAGCGGTCGGCCCGATCACAAGAGCCCGTATTACAAAGGCACCGCCTGGGAAAGCACCCTGTACGAAGCGTATAACGGCACCAACGCCCGCTACGCTCAGAACCCGAACATCATTGCCGAAACGAGCCTGACCTACAAGATTCCGATGAATCCGGCTGAAGACCCAACGCACGCGGCCACGCCATTGGGGTCGACGGGTGTGGCGCTCAACGGCGTCGCTTTTTTCAACCAATATGCGGCACAGAACGCGCCCCTGACCAACGAGGTGAATGGCTTCGACCAGTATGGCGGGCATCCGCAACAGCAGGGGCAATACCATTACCACGTCGAACCAACGTACCTGACGAACAGCAAAGGTAAAGACGCGCTAATGGGCTTTCTGCTCGATGGCTTCCCGGTGTATGGCCCCGTCGAAAACGGGAAAACCATCACCAATGCCGATCTGGACAAGTACCACGGCCACGTGGGCAAAACCGCTGACTACCCCAACGGCATTTACCACTACCACATCACGGCCGAAGACCCCTACATCAGCGGCAGCGGATTTTATGGCAAGGCAGGCACCGTTACGCGCTAGCTGGCTGGCTGGCCTGCTGGCCTGCTGGCTAGTCAACTGCGGGTCGGAGCCCGCTATTCCGATGATTTACGTGAACAGCGCTGCTACGGGCTGGCAATGGCGCGACGGGCAATTGTGGCTCAACAACCACCCGTTCAGTGGCTGGCAATACACCCTGCACCCCGCGGGCGATACGGCTTTTGTGGGGGCGTTCTGGGAAGGGAAAGCCGAGGGCATTCACCGAAAGCACTATGCCAACGGGCAACTGCGCGAACGGCGCCACTACCATCACGGCTGGCAGGAAGGCGAGCAACGGGGCTGGTACGCCGACGGAAAGCCGGAGTTCACGGTCCAATGCCAGCACGATGTCTACGAAGGCCGGTTGGTGGAGTGGTTTCCCAACGGGCGGCTGGCCCGGCGCGGCACCTACCATGAAGGGCACGAAAACGGCCCGCAGCAACTCTGGTTTGACAACGGCACGCTAAAGGCCAATTACGAAGCCCGCGCCGGCCGACTGTATGGCTTCACGGGCGTAAAAAACTGCAAAAATGCACGGGACTCGATTCGCGTGGCTTTCTAAGACCATCGCCCGGCTGGCCGTACTGGCGTGGCTGGGTACGTTGCTGGGTTGCGGATCGGGCCCGGCTACGACCGCCACTGGTGTTCCCTATTACAACACCCCCGATTTTACGCCGCTCTGGCTCGCCGACTCCGCCGCCGTGGCCCGCACCGTCACGCACTGGATCGACCCGTTTGCCTTCCGTGACCAGACCAACGCGCTCGTGACGCCAAGGACTATCGCGGGTAAGGTACACGTGGCTAATTTTTTCTTTACAGCCTGCCCCAGCATCTGCCCCAAAATGACGGGCCTCATGCGGGCCGTGCAGGATACATTTCGCGACGACCCGCGTGTGTTGTTGCTGTCCTACAGCGTGACACCCTGGGTTGACTCGGTAGCCCGGTTGAAGCAATACGCTGATCAGGAGGGAATTAAAGCCGATAAATGGCACCTGCTGACCGGCGATCGGGGACAATTGTATACCCTGGCTCGTCGGTCGTATTTTGCCGAAGAACGCATCGGGTTCACCCGCGACTCAACCGAGTTTTTGCATACCGAACACCTGATTCTGGTGGACGAAACCCGCCGCATTCGGGGCATTTACAACGGCACCCAACCGCAGGAAATCGACCATCTGATCGCCGACATCCGGGCATTGCTGGGTAGGTAGTACCTTTAAGTGGTAGTTTAGCGCCCATGCACCTGTTTTATCATCCTGCCCTGTTGCCCACCGATTCGCTGGGTACGTTGCCCGACGAAGACGCCCGCCACGCCGTAAAAACCTTGCGGCTCGGTGTTGGCGATCCCATTGCCGTTACCGACGGGCGCGGAAATCGGTTTCTGTGCGTTATTACGAAGGCGGACGCGAAGCAGTGTACGTTTCGGGTCGAACGGGTCGAACAAACGCCGGCCCGGCCGTTTGCGGTGCGTATTTGTGTAGCGCCGACCAAAAACATGGATCGGATTGAGTGGTTTGTGGAGAAGGCGGTTGAGGTGGGGATTGAGCGGATCAGCTTCTTTTTTGGCCAACACTCCGAACGGCGGGTGCTAAAACTGGAACGGATCGAAAAAATTGCCATCGCCGCCATGAAACAGTCGCTGCAATCGTGGTTACCCCAACTCGACGAGGCCGTGCCGTTTACTCAACTAGTACCTGCCATCACGGAGGTGCAACGGTTTATCGCGCATCTGCCTGACGGCGAAGTGGTGCCGCATCTGGCTCGGCAGGCGTTGCCAGGTACGTCGTGTGCGGTGCTGATTGGCCCCGAAGGCGATTTTTCGGCACAAGAAGTGCAGCAGGCTCTGGCGGCGGGTTTTCTGATGGCTACGCTCGGTACTAACCGGCTCCGCACCGAAACCGCCGCGCTGACGGCCTGTCAGGTAGTCAATTTGATTAACGCGTAGTTAGTTAACCAAACCTATAAGGTTTCAAAAACCTTATAGGTTTACAAGTCCGTTACCTCGTATGAACCGCTTTCTGCTCTTCGTTCTTATCGTTTGCTGTTCCTCGTTCAGCGCTGTACAGGCGCAGCCGTACGCGTACCGCATTGCCAAGCTGAAATACAATGGCGGGGGCGACTGGTATTCCAACAAAACGTCGCTGCCCAACCTCATTAAGTTTGCCAACCAGCAGTTGCGGATGAATATCTTCCCCGAAGAAGACATCGTCGACGCGGGTAGCCCCGATTTGTTCTCGTACCCGTTTGTGCACATGACCGGCCACGGCAACGTGCTGTTTTCGGAAGGCGACGTGCAGAACATGCGGCGGTACCTGATGTCGGGTGGTTTTCTGCACGTTGATGACAACTACGGGCTCGATAAATTTATCCGACGCGAGATGAAGCGGGTTTTCCCGGAATTGTCGTTCGTGGAACTGCCCTTTACGCACCCTATTTACAATCAGAAGTTCAAGTTTCCCAACGGATTGCCCAAGGTGCATGAGCACGACGGAAAAGCGCCGCAGGGATTTGGGCTGATCTATCAGGGACGATTGGTGTGCTTTTATAGTTATGAATGTGATCTGGGCAACGGCTGGGAGGATCAGGCGGTGTATAACGACCCCGAATCGGCCCGGCAGGCCGCGTTGCGCATGGGGGCCAACCTGCTGCAATACGCGACGACGGTGGTCAATTAGGCGTGGCCCCACCGTTACGGGACGTGGGTATTCTTTTCCGCTTAATGATTTATCTCCAATCTAACCGGCTTAAATTTCGTATATACAGTATATGGGCTCGGAAAAATCGTATTTTTGTCAAGTCGAGTTCTTTTTCATTCTTAAACTACCAACATCGTGATTGTTGTAGCTGCTTTTGCCGCACACTGGTATCTGTCTCTGTTCTGCCAGACCTTCTTTTTGCACCGTTACTCGGCGCATAAGATGTTCTCGATGAGCAAGTTCTGGGAGCGGTTTTTCTACGCCCTCACCTATGTGTCGCAGGGCTCTTCGTATTTAAGTCCCCGTGCCTACGCCGTGTTGCACCGGATGCACCACGCCTTCAGCGACACACCGAAAGACCCGCACTCGCCGCACCATACCAAGAACATCTTCACGATGATGTGGCAGACGAAAAACATTTACAATGCCGTTTTGCACCGCAAGCAGGCCATCGAACGGCAGTTTGACCGCAATTACCCCGAGTGGAACCTGATGGAAAAGATCGGTGATTCGTGGGTATCACGGGCCGGTTGGGGCATTGCCTATAGCCTGTTCTACGTCTTTGCGTTCATCTACCTGGACATGCACTGGGCGTTTTTCTTCCTGCTGCCGGTACACTTCGTGATGGGTCCCGTTCACGGTGCCATCATCAACTGGAGTGGCCACAAGTATGGGTATGCCAACTTTGATAACCACGACAAGTCGAAAAACTCGCTGGTGCTCGACGTGGTGATGATGGGCGAACTGTTCCAGAACAACCACCACAAACGGCCCAACGCCGCCAACTTCGGTGCCAAATGGTTTGAGTTCGACCCCACGTATCCGATGATCAAAATGCTGTCGGCCCTGCGCATCATCAAAATGCGCCCCGCCAAAGCGACCGCCGAATTTGAAACTGGTCACGAGCGCCGCGTGGAGGTACAATAGTCAACACCAGGAAGCTGGCAAAAGCCCCGCAACAGACTGTTGCGGGGCTTTCTGTTTTGTTGGGATGCTTCCAAACGTGGCGATCCGTTGGCTAACTCGTTCGGTATCAATTTGTAATTGGTTGTAAATTCGACAATACGCTGAACCCGACTACCACCATGATGACTCTACGCTGGCTCACGCCTTCATCCCGTTCGTGTTGGTTGCTCATTGGCTGGCTGGTCTGGTCCCGATTTGGCGTAGCGCAAACCCTGCCGCCCAATTTTGGGCTCGCCACGGTAGCGAGTGGCTTGAGCACACCGACGGTTGTTGTGTCGGCTCCCGATGGGCGGCTGTTCATAACCGAGCAAAACGGCCGGCTGCGGGTGGTCAGGAACGGCAATCTGCTACCGACGCCATTTGCGCAGCTAACCGTCGATGCCAGCGGCGAACGTGGCCTGATCGGTCTGGCACTTGACCCCGACTTTGCGACGACTGCATACCTGTATGTGTACTACACGGTACCGGCCAACGGCCCCACGCCGCCCCACAATCGGATCAGTCGGCTGACGGCCGCTGGCGACGTAATGCTGGCTGGTAGCGAAGTGGTCGTGCTTGATCTTGACCCATTGAGTGGGGCCACCAACCACAACGGGGGCTCGATGGTCTTCGGCGCCGACCGAAAGCTCTATGTGGGTGTCGGCGACAACGCCTTCGGGAGCAACGCGCAGAACCTGGATACGTACCTGGGCAAAGTCTTACGCATCAACCCCGATGGCAGTGCGCCCGCCGATAACCCGTTTCCCACGGGCTCGGCCGCTCGGCGGCGCGTGTGGGCCTACGGGGTTCGTAATCCATACACGCTGACGGTACAGCCGCGCACGGGACGGCTGTTTGTCAACGACGTGGGGCAGGAGACCTGGGAGGAAATCAACGATGCCACAACGGGCGGGTTGAATTTTGGCTGGCCCAATGCCGAAGGCATGAGCAGCAATCCGGCGTATACCAATCCGGTGTATGCCTACGCCCACGGCGGTGGCGATGGAGTTGGGTGCGCCATTACGGGCGGGGCCTTTTATAGCCCGGCCTTAGCCGTCTATCCGGCGACTTACGTGGGCCGCTATGTCTACCAGGATTTCTGTAACAACTGGCTCAACACACTCGATCTGTCAGGAACCACGGCGATACGATCCGCCTTCGCGACGGGCTTAAACGGCTACGGCGTTGGCCTGACGCTCGGTACCGATGGATACCTGTATTTCCTGAGTTGGGGTACCGGTGCGTTGCTTCGACTCACCTACACGGGCGATGTGGCTTGCCGGACCAATCAGGCGGGCGACTGGCAAACGGCCGGGCTGTGGTCGTGCGGGCAGGCGCCGGTAAGCGGTGTTCGGTCGGTAGTGCGGCATGCCGTCACCCTCGGTGCGGGGCCACCCAGGCAGGCTGCGCAGGTGAACCTGGAAGCAGGAGGGAAGCTCAGCTTCGCCGTCGGTAGCCAACTACGGCTTGGCTTTTAAAGCAGCTATGTAACAAAGAAGGCCCCACCTGCTCAGGTGGGGCCTTCTTTTAGTGGCCCAAAAAAGGGTGCGCTGCTGGGTTAGAGTTTGCAGCCTTCCAGAATGGTCTCGTTGTTTTTGATGTAGGCGTCGTCGTTGGCCTTTTTGGCCATATCGAGCGACATCTGCGCGTCGGCGCGGGCCGCTTTGCAGTTGCCCAGTTTGGCTTCGATCTTGGCCCGCAAGTGGTATGTCCAGTATTCCTGTGATTTCTCAACCACTTTGTTGGCCCAGCTCAGCGCCTGATTCAGATCCCGGTTGGTATCCAAGTAATAATTGGCCGCCGCAAAATACGTATCGGTTGAGGCCTTGGGGTCGGCCGTTTTTTGTTTGATCTGCGCCATCACGTGCGAGTCGGCATCGTCGGTAATGGTCAGCTGAGCCGCCATCGTCTCCCAGCGCATTTGCAGCGTGGCCGAGGTTGGGGTGATGCTGACAAACTCGAACGTAAGGGTTTCGGTCTTCTGCCGATTGTTCAGGCGCTCGGGCTTCACCACCAGCCGCACTACGTCATTGGCTTCTTTGTAATCGTAGGCCCCCCAGGCGTTGGCGTCTTTGTTAATGATGAACGTAAACGAATCCTGATCCGGGATTGAATACAAACCATACGTACCCGTTTCCAGCGCCTTCCCATTGATCGTCATGGGCTCCGATAGTTGCAGGGTCGTGATTTTATTGGCACCGGTGCGCCATACTTTGCCATAGGGCACGCGGTCGCCAAACATGGTACGACCTTTCAGCGAAGGGCGGCTATACGAGACCGTGACGGTACCCAGGCCGATCTGCTGGCTGATGGTCGCCGCAGGGCTGGCCGCAGGTACGTCGATTTGGGCATAACCGGCTGTCAAACAAGCCGATAAGCATGCGGTAATGATGAGTTTAAACATCGGTAGTCTTATAGAATATGGAGCAAGTTTACGACGTAATTAGCAAAAAACAGCCCGGCTGGCTATCCGGGCTGTTTGATTAGTCTATCGACTAATGGTTTAATGAATAATTACTAAAAAATTCGATCAGGGTTCAATGAGCAGGGGCCCCCGTGGCTAGCGCATTCCGTACTTGCGCCAGCCACGGGGGCCCCTGCTCATTGAACCCGAACGGCTAAACCTTACTTCGTTTTTGGCTCATCGGGGTTACTGGCGGCTTTGGCAGCACCGCCTTTGTTGGCCGGAGACAATGAGTTGATCCAGGCCGCAATCTTCAGCGCATCGGCTTTGGGCACCTGCGGCATGGGCGGCATCTCGGTCGAGTAGTCGGGCCAGTTGGCGGGTTTCGGGTTGTAGATCAGCTCTACGAGTTGATCGTTGGTGTACCCGCGCTTCGCCACGTCTTTGTAGGCCGGGCCCACCTGCCGTTTCTCGGCGTTGTGGCAGGCCAGGCAGGTGTGCCGCGACAGCAACCCTTTTACTTCGTCGTAGGTAGGCGCTTTCGCCATGCTGACCGCCTGCCCCAGTTGGAGAGCTGGTTTGCCTTTGGCTGCCGGTTTGGTGGCGGTTGCTTTACCAGTTGCGGGCTTCGCCGTGGCTGGCGCCGCTTCTTTGGCGGCCGTCACCGCCGCTGAATTTTTCGTGCTAACCTCCGTCAGGGCCAGTTTGGTGCCATCGGGAATGTTGTTGAGCGTGTAGTAGGCGATCGGGTGCACCAGCGAATAAGTGCCGTCCTGCGAACGTACCCCGTCGAGGGTAAGCTGATGGATGTAGCTTTTGCGCAGGTTATCGACCAGAATGCGTGCCCGCAGGCCATCGTCGGATACTTTCACACCCTTGATGGCGTGTTTTTCCTTGTTGATCGTGGGGCTACCATAAACCGGGTGATACTTGTAGATGAAGCTTTCCACCGAGTATGAGGCCAGATCTTCAGCCGACGCCTTGGTGACGGGTTGGGTAAACTCAACCTCGAAGCCATCAGGCATGGCGCGTACCGTGCGCATCTCGAAAGGCGTGTTGCCGTTATACACCAGGCGTTGCAGCCCTTCGTTGGCATCACCCGCCGAGCCCCAGCCCCGGTTGGTTTCACCCACGAACAGCGAACCATCGGGCGCAAAGGCCAGGCGCATCACGCCCGACCGGAATCCCGACCGGAATTCGATGGCTGCACCCTGATACTCGCCGTTTACTTTTTCGAGCATCACCCGCGAGATCTTGCTCATGCCCTGATCGCCTACCAGCAGCTGCCCGCTGAAGGGACCAAACACCCCCTGCGGAATGGGCAGGATTTCGGAGTTGGAGATCCCCAACACCCCGTGCGGCAACCAGACGGCGGGCGTCTGGATCTCGGGGAATGTCTCTTTCACCTTAAAGAGCAGATCGGGCGTTTCGTTGACCACGTTTTCGGGCTTGATCATCCGGCCGTTGGCGTCGCGTTTCTGCCGAATGTCGATTTTGGCATAAAACTGCTCGGCCGTTAGTTTGAGCGGTGAGTTGGGCATGCCCGTCCAGCGCAGACCCGCCGGGTGACCGGTGAAGGCCCCTTTCTTGACGTGCACGACGCCCCCCGATCCCTGCCAGTCGCCCTGGTTGTCGGCGTAGAAGAGTTCGCCGTCGATCATGCCCAGGCCTGCGGGTGAGCGCATCCCCGTCGCCCAGGGTTGCATCTGCCCGTTTTCGCTGATCTTCATCGTCCAGCCGCGCCAGGGGACCCGGCTTTCGCCCCGCCACCACTCTTCGTCGCCGAAGGCCACGTTGCCTGTCACGAAGAAGGTGCCGTCCGGCGCGATTTTAGGCCCGAAGCTATACTCGTGGTAGTGACCCGACAGCGGCCAGGCGTAAACCGTCTCGAACAGATCGGCCTTGCCATCCTGGTTGGTGTCGGTCATTTTGGTGAGTTCACCGCGTTGGGCGCAGTAGAGCGACCCATCTTTGTAGGCCAGGCCCAGCACCTCGTGCAACCCCGACGCAAACTTGCGGAAGAAGGGCCGTCGGCTGGTGGGGTTCTGCACAATGAAGATATCGCCCCGGCGGGTGGCCACACCCAGATCACCGTTGGGCAACATGGTGAGGCCGCCCACTTCGAGCAACGTACCCTCGGGGGCCGAAACCCGCGTAATCTTGAAGAAATCCTCCTCTTTGGGCGATTCCTGCGCCTTGGCCAGCGGGCTTGCCAGCAGGGCTGCCGCCAGGAGGGAATAATGGATGAGTTTCATGAGTAAACTGTGGCTGGGCGGTTGATGGGCACCGTCGGCGGCGTTTCGGCCAGACAAACCAGCACGCATCAATCGGCAACGGTCATTTAGAAAAGAATCGAATACGTGAGTTTGTCGGCAATCGGGACGATCAGTTCCTGCCGACCATTGCTGCTGCGCACAACGGGCTTCGCGGTCTTGTCATTGAGCTGAATGAAGTAAGACTTACCGTCGATCAGGTACGTGTTGTTGGGCATCGCCTCGATGGTTTGGGCATCAGCCAGGCGGGCATAAAGGCTTTTGCCACCCTGGGCCACCGTCAGTTCGCGTTGCAGACCATGACCGTCGGGCAATACCCGGATCTGATCGTTGACCATCGCGTCGGCAACCACGTACCTGAACGTAGGACGGTCGCTGTTGTCGAGCGCGTAGCCTTTAGGGCGGAATCCGCTGTTGGCGGTGTCGGCGGGCCAGGGGGCCTGCGCTGACGCCAGGCGAGCCACCGTCAGTTGCGGTTTGGCACCAAGGTAGCTGACCGCGCCCATTGGCCGCGATGAGCCATCGCCCCGGTTTTCCCACATGGGGGTCGCGTCGAGGAACATGCCGCGCCACACCTGCACAATGGCCCCGTTATCGGCATCGTAGGTGTAGTGTACCTGTTCGGGGCTACCCACCGAAATGCCGTGCGTAACGCGGTAGGTACGTCCCTGCGCGTTTTTCGTTTTCGGCAGGTCCATGAAGCTGCGGAGTAGTGTATTCGTTTCGGCCGATACCAGAATCGGGTCCGATTCGTCCTGCGAGGTACCAGCGGGCGTCAACAGGAAGCGGCGGATACCCGGCCCGGTTACGGCAAGTTCCAGATTTGGCCCGGCCCAGTCGGCAAATTTGCTGTAGAGCAGTTCAAACGGCAGGTCGCCTTTGGGCAGCGTCACTTTGCCGCTGCTATTGTTTTCGCGCCAGTTGCCAACGGGTTGGTTATTGATGGTCAGCCGGCCCGAGCCGCCACTAGTGGCCGTGTTGAAAGTGTAATCACCCTCCTGATCGACGTGCAGCGTGCCGGTGTAGCGAATGACGAAATCGTTGGGAATCCGGCTAACGGCAGCCGACAGAATCGGCGACGTGCCCTTCGATTCGGGCGCCAAGCCACCAAACGATGGCTCAGTGCGGAAGTTGCCTTTGTAGATGCTGTAGCTGAGCTCGCTCAGGCGGGGGCGAGCGGCGTCGTAAGGGGTGATGGTGATGTTGCGAAACGCCACCGCGCCATGATCGCCCTGGAACATAAGCGGACCACGGGCTTTTTCATCATCGGCCAGCGGGCCGCGCGTGGGGCCGCTCACCTCCACGTTGTCGTGGATCAGGATGCCGTTGAGTTCAACCCGCAGGAAGCGAGCGTTTTCGGTCTTCTTGCCACTCGCATCGAAACGGGGGGCCTGAAACGAGATGCGCAGGTGCTGCCACAGGCCGGGGGCTTTGCCGGCATTCTGGCGGGCCGGGTGGCCTTCGTAGCCTTTCTGGCCTTCGGGGCGGCGTTCGTCCCAGCGTTCGTAGATCGAGCCTACATCCGACGCTTTCGGCGTTGCGACACCCCAGCTATCGAGCAATTGAAGTTCGTAGCGCCCCTGCAGGTAGATGCCCGAGTTGGCGCCTTTAGCCATCATAAAGTCGAGTTCGATGTCGGCATCGCCGTGATCGGCCGCGGTAAGCAGGTTAAACTGTGAGCCATACTTACCCGATGGCTGGCAGACCAGAATGCCCGTTCCGGGCTTCACGGTCAACGTGTTGGGTTTAGACAGGTCTGCGTTGAGATCAGACGCAAGGCTCCAGTTGGCCGGGACGGGCTGCCGGAAGCCACTCAGATCGGTCAGGGGAAGGGGTTTGCCCGACTGGCCAAACACGACTTGGGTTCCTAGCCAACCGCTGGCTGTAACAAGAACCGGTAAAAGAAACTTCTGCATAAATGAGCTTGGTAATTGCAAAAAACCAGAACAAAAGTACAGTAAATGCCCGCTCGGGGACCACTTATAACAAGTAATCTATTTGCCTGACTATCCCCATGCGGCCAATAGATTCTGGCCTTATCTTTGACCGATTCTCTATTTTTCGCTTACACATGAAACAAGTAACCTCGACCCTTGCGGTAGTGCTGGCTACGGCTGGCTTTTCATTTGCGCAGGTGCAACCCAACAAGCAAACGCCTGAGTCATCCGAAATCTGGGAGCCCGTGCCCCCCGTTGTAACGCCCGGTGTGTACTCGGCCAACACGGCTGGCACCACGGCGCCCTCCGATGCGGTTGTGCTGTTCGATGGTAAGAACGCCGATAACTGGTACGCCAACAAAGGCTACGCCCCCACCGCCAGCACCGATCCGCTGCAATGGCCCGTGCAAAACGGCGTGCTGTACTCGTCGAAAACCTCGTCGGCCCGCTCGAAGCAGGAGTTTGGCGACATGCAGCTTCACCTCGAATTCCAGACGCCCTCTAAAGTAGAAGGCAACGGGCAGGGCCGCGGCAACAGTGGTGTGTTCCTGCAGGGGCGCTACGAAGTGCAGGTGCTCGACAACTACCAGAACCCCACTTATGTGAACGGGATGGTCGGCTCGATCTACAAGCAAGCGATTCCGCTCGTGAACCCCAGCCGTAAACCCGGCGAGTGGCAATCGTACGACATCATCTTCATCGCTCCGCGCTTCAACAAAGCGGGCCTGATGCTCGAACCCGCCTACGTCACGGTGCTGCTCAACGGCATTCTGGTGCAGAACCACGTAGCCGTAAAAGGCACGACCGAGTACATCGGGGTTCCTAAAGTGCAGGCCCACGGCAAAGGCCCCATCGTTCTGCAAGATCACGGCAACCCCGTTGGCTTCCGGAACATCTGGGTGCGGGAGCTTTAATAATGTATAATGAATAATGTACGATGTAACTGAACAGTGTACCATGAGCAGCAGGCCGGGCGGTGTAGCCATCTGTATCTGCCAACCTTTCATTGTTCATTCTACATCGTACATTATTCATTCCTAATCATGAAACGTATCCTTTACATTGTTCGCCATGCGAAGGCTGAAGATCGGGCGGCTTTTCTGAGCGATCACGACCGCGAACTGGTACCGGAGGGTATCATGGCGGCAGCGCGCATCGGCAAGTACCTGCGGGAGAAGAGCATCATGGCTACGCAGCTAGTCAGCAGCACGGCTCCCCGCGCCCGCGATACGGCCAAAGTGGTGGCCGAGCAACTCGGCATCGACCCCGAAACGATCCGGCTCGACGAGAAACTGTATGATGGTGGCCCCAAAGCCTACATGGCGGTCGTCAATGCCCTGCCCGCTGATTGCGAGGCGGCAATGATCTTCGGGCATAACCCCGATGTGTCGTATTTCACCGAATACCTGACGCACCAGAACATCGGGTCCATGAGTAAGGGAAGCGTAGCCGCCATTACGTTCGACAACATGCACTGGAGCGAGGTGTCGGGCCGAACCGGGTTCCTGTCGTTCTACGTTACGCCGAAGGAACTCCTTAAGTCATGAACCGGAACCGCCGTATCTTCATCATCATCTTTCTGGCATTCACCCTGCTCGTCATTCTGCTCACGATCGACATGGCGAGCCGCACCACCGCCCCCTGGAACCGAAAAAAGCAGGCTGTTCGCGCCCTGCCCGGCCAACAAGTCGACAGCAAGACCATGCAACTCGATACCACCGGACTGGATTCCCTACGATAACGCTCAGGTACGTCAGGTAAAGCGGTGGTAGTTGTTTAGCCAATAACTATGTAAGAATAGCCCTGGAATTCTGTAAAGAAAGCAGGCGAAGGTGGACTTAACTTTGTCCAGATGAAGCAGCGCACCGCTTGCCTTATCAACTACATCGATTCGTTCACGTGTTAACCAAAAGCGCTATGACTACGAATGAAGGGGCCTGCCAATGCAATGAAACCTGCACCTGCACGCCCGACTGCTGCGCCAGCGGTCAATGCACCTGCGCCTGTTGCAAAGACAACTGCTGCGGGTCTAACTAACTCACGCCTTTACTTTAGAACAGGCCCCATCTGCAAAAGGTGGGGCCTGTTTTTTTGCTGTCTACGCGAAGCATCAACAACGTACTAGCGCAACGCCTCAACCAGTGCCTGCACATCGGCGGGCGTGTTATAGACGTGCGGCGAGACCCGAATGGCGCGACCCCGGGCCGACACCGACACATTACGGGCCAACAGGGTCTTCGTGACCGCCATGGCGTCGAGGTGGGGCGGCACCCACACACCCAGCAGGTGGTGGCCCCGGCCCGTTTCGGGTTCAAGCTGGTAGCCCAGGCTTTCGAGTTCGGGCAGGGCGTCGGCCATCAGCTCGCGGCAATAAGTTTGAATGCGCTCGGGCTGGTAGTCGAGTAATTGGCGCAGGGCGGCTTCGAGCATCGGCATCTGCGTAAAGTGCGTATGTTCGCCCACGTTGTAACGGTACGCGCCGGGGCGGTACTGCGGCTGATAGTCCATCAATCGGTGAAACTGATTGCTGTCGAGCCGGTTCATCCACGCTTCTTCCAGCGGAATACCCTCGTCGAACGCCGGGCCGTAGCAGGCCAGGCCCATTGAGTAAGGGCCCATCAGCCATTTGTAGCCCGCACAAACCAGCGCGTCGGGCTGAATCCGCTGCCAGTCGAATGGCAGGGCACCCACGCTCTGCGTGCCGTCTACGGCCAGCCAGGCCCCCACCGCGCGGCAACGTACCCCCACGGCTTCCAGGTCGAACCGGGTGCCGTACATCCAGTGAATCATGGGGCAGACCACCAGCGATGTGTCGGGCGTGATGGCGGCCAGCAGTGCTTCGTTCCAGGCGTCGGCAGCGGGCAGTGTGTCGGGCATCGTGACCGTGTGGATGGTTAGGTCCAGTTCGGCGCTCACCCGATCCCAGGCGTAGACATCCGACGGAAAT
Source organism: Fibrella aestuarina BUZ 2 (assembly GCF_000331105.1). Lineage (NCBI taxonomy): Bacteria > Pseudomonadati > Bacteroidota > Cytophagia > Cytophagales > Spirosomataceae > Fibrella > Fibrella aestuarina. The sequence continues at coordinate 3,254,098 of NC_020054.1, forward strand.
TCGCTACCGACCAGCACAATGCGCTGCCCGGCCTGCAAACCGGGCTTGTTGGGCAGGTTGCGGGCTACCACCGCCATGCCATACGAAATAGCCGGAATGACGGCAATGCGCGATGGGTCAGGCAGGTTGATGAGTTGACTAAACAGCTCGCGCACCGCTACGGCACCCGTAAAAAAATCGTCGGGCGTCAGGCCCATCGGGTTCAATTGCCGGTTGATGGCGTCGAGCCCCGCCTGCGCGACCGTCTGGCTGAGCGGTGCCCGCGTGGCACAATTGAGGTAATGGGCATCGGCGGGGTACGTGTACTGGGTACGTTGGCAGGTAAGCGGCGTCTGTTGCTGAATCATGCTGTAAAGATGGGAACGCGAATGCAACGGATGGTGCGGATCCGCTTGGATTTACCGTAAGTTGATACCGAGGTAAACATGACTTTGTAATCGTCTCTGGTCGTTCTCATCAATCAGCGCCCATCCGCCCCATCCGGTTCAGCCGCGTTCGGTCCTTTTTCTCGATCGCGGGTGGAAATCCGTCAGCGTCTGCTGGAGGTAATCGCGGTCGAGGTGGGTATAGATTTCGGTCGTCGTGATCGACTCGTGGCCCAGCATCTGCTGCACAGCGCGGAGGTCGGCCCCGCCTTCGATCAGGTGCGTCGCAAACGAATGCCGGAAGGTGTGCGGGCTGATGGTCTTGTGAATACCGACCGCCGCCGCCAGTGCTTTAATGGTCGTGAACACCGTGACGCGCGACAGTTTGGTGCCGCGCCGGTTCAGGAAGAGCGTGTCTTCGTCGCCCTTCTGGATGTCGATCTGGCTGCGGCTGTGTTCCACGTATTGCCGGGTGTATTTGATGGCGTCGCCGCCGATGGGCACAAACCGGGCCTTGTTGCCTTTCCCGATCACCCGTACGAATCCCGAATCGAAATAGCAGTCGGTCAGGCGCAGGTCGAGCAGTTCCGACACCCGCAGGCCCGAGCTGTAGAGCACTTCCAGAATGGCGCGGTCGCGTGGCCCGGCCGGCGCTGAGAGGTCGATGGCCCCCAGCATCTGGTCGATTTCCGGGAAGCTAAGCGTATCGGGTAGCTTTCGGCCCAGCTTCGGTCCGCCAATGCGCTGCGCTGGATCGTGTTGAATCAGGTTGTCGAGCAGCAGGTATTTGAAAAACGCTTTCAGCCCCGACAGCATCCGCGCCTGACTCTGCGCCGACAGCCCCAACTCGCCCACGTATTGCAAAAAGCCCATGATGTGCCGTTCCTGCACGGTCTGTGGCTGCACGTCGGGCTGGGTTAGTTGCAGGTACTGGTGCAGGTACGTTACGTCGTGCAGGTACGCGTCGATGGAGTGCTCCGACAGCGAGCGTTCGAGGCGGAGGTAATTCTTGAAAGCGGTGCTGTAGCGTTCCCACATGGGTCAAAAATAAGCGCCAAACGGCCTGATCAGGCATCCGTTCGGTCGAGCCCTTCGCGCAGGAGCTGCCGGATAGCCTCGTGCGGGCGCAGGTCGTTACGGGCCGGCGTGGGCAGTCGCGAGGCCGAGGGGTAGCGCTGTGGCACCGCCGCGTCAGGTACGTTGCCATCGGTTTCACCTTTGGTATACCCATCGTTGTATTGCGCAATGCGCCGGTCGGTGATGGCGAGGCGGTGTTCGTTGCCCAGTTCCGTCAACGTACCCAGCAGTTGCTGCCGTTGGGCGCGCAGATCGGTTTCGCTGGGCAGCCGGTCGAGTTGCTCATCGAGCACCTGTTTCTGCATGGCATGTTCGTTGAGGGTCTGCTCCAGCGGGGCTAGCTCGGCCACTAGCGGGCGCTCACGGCGACGCAGGCGAGCCAGTTTCCAGTCGACCTGCAACCAGCGGAACCAGTAAGCCGACAGCACCGGTAGGCCAATACCGAGACACACTGCACCGGCCAGCGCAAACAGCAGGCCGCTCAGCACAAACGACAGCATCGCCCATGGGCTGCTCACCAGCGCCACGTTCAGCTCGCCCGACTGCGCCAGTTGCTGCTCAATTTTGGTGAGCACGGCGGGGTCAATGGCGGTCGAACTGCCGTCGAGGGGTGTGGCGTTCTGCTGCAACTGCCGGATACTGCGGTTGATGGCTGCTTTCAACTGATCGGTGCGGTAGGCCTCGTACCGAAACCAGCCCAACACGGCCAGCGTCAGCAGGGCGAAGACGGCCAGGGTCACTTTGAAGCGCTCATACCGCGTTTTGTTCTGCGCCGGATTTTCCTGGTACGGCCGTTCGATGAGCCGGTCGTAAGCCGGTTTGAGCAGCACCGTCACCATTGCCAGCCCCACGGCAAACGCCCAGGCCTCTACGTTGTCGCGGATGTTGAGCGCGTAAGCCACAATCTCGTGAGAGATAATGAGGTCGCCAAATAGAAACGACAACCCGGCAGCTATGAAAAACAGCCCGCCCAGCAACGAATATTCGGGTACCGCAGCCGCCCGGCGGGCCAACAGTGACATACGCTCGTCGACGATGGCGCTTACCTGATTGCGCAGCCGGTCGATGCGCGCCGTCAGCGGACTCATGGCCACCAACTGCGTTTGGCGTTGTTCGTTCAGGGCGTCGCGCTGGGCGGCGGTGCGGTCGAGCTGTGCGTCGAGCCGGGCCAGGTCCTGCTCGTAACGGGCAACTTGCGTGGCGAGAAACGCCTCGTTTTCCTGGCTCGATACGTAACTCTCAAAGTGGTCGCGGTTGTTGCCGTCGCGCCCACTGTCATAGCCATGTCTAAAGTCGGTCGGTTGCATATTGGGTGTCTTTTAATGTATAATGCACGATGAACAATGCACAATGAATGATGCACAATGGGTTTGATGCGGTCCGCCGCTACGGTGCATTGGCCGGTATTTCAACAGGCGCGCCAGCCCATTGTACATTGTTCATCGTACAGTATACATTCTTTTCCTACTCCGAATAGAGCAGGTTCTCGTTGACGCGGTCGCGAACGCTGCGGGCCAGATTATACTCACTCTCGAAGAGGCGCAGCAGCCGGTCGCGGGTGGCATTGAGTTGGGTCAGCCGGGCCTCGGCGGCATACAGGTTCGCTACCTGTCGGCTCTTTTCGGCCTGCCAGCTACTGAGTTGTTGCCGAAGCGTTTTGATCGTTGCGGCCTGCGAGGTAGTGCGGTGTTGGTGCTGTACCAATTGTGCTCGGTGGTGTGCAACTGCCAGCAGCAACGTACCTATGCAGCCACTCACCGCCAGCACGCCCGCTAGTATAATCGTCAGGAGCGTCAGGTTGGGGAGTTGTTGTTGCAGCAGAATCGCCAGCGCTACGCTACCGCCAACCGATAGGCCGAGGCCCAGCAGTGCCCAACCGATGGGTGGGCGGGGGAGGGTATCGGCCTGTTGAGTCAGTTGAGCCAACTCGTGCGTCGCTTTGTCGAGCGAACCATTCAGGTCGCCAACGGTTTCGTGGCCCTGTTCCAACTGCTTTTCCAGCGACGCCGTTTGCGCGGCAAAGGCCAGCCGGATGGCCGCCAGCTTTTCGTCGGGCCGGGCATCCGATAGGCCAAACAGCACCGCTTCGTCGCGAAGCAGGCTTTCGTTGGCAATCCAGTCGGGGAGGGCCGTGTTTATGGGGATGTTGTTCATGGTTGCTTACTGTCGGAAGACGTCAGTCGTTGGGCAAAACGCGGCATTGGCATCGTGTCAATGACGAAAACCAAATGGGGAAAAGCCCGACGATTAATGGCGTTCTGCTTCGCCGAGTGTGGTGAGGTGGACGTTGATGCGCTGACGGCCAAAGCGCCAGAACAAGCCCAGCGAGATGGCGCCCAACCCCACGAATAACAAACTCAGCAGCAGATTAAAGTAGACGATAGCAAGTAAGCAAATTAGGGCTAAAACCAGTGATACTGCTGGCATGACCGGGTAGAACGGCGTTCGGAACGGGCGCTCCAACTGGGGCTCGTTGCGCCGTAACGCAAACAGGCTCAGCAGACTAACGATGTACATGACTAACGCTCCTAGAACCGAAAAAATGATAATTTGATCCGTCGTGCCCGAAAAAAGTGCCCCTAAACCGATCAAACCACCCACGATGGACGCCCAGTGCGGCGTTCGGAACCGCTCGTTGACCTGCCCCAGAAAGGCGGGCAGATACCCGTTTCGGGCCAGCACGTAGAGTTGCCGCGAATAGCCGAGTGTGTTGCAATGGAACGACGCCACCAGCCCAAACAGGCCAATGCTGGCGAAGAGGCTGGTCCAGACGCTACCCTTGCCCAGCACCATCGCCAGCGTTTCGGGGAGGGGGTAATCGATCGTGGCCAGTTGCCGCCAGTCGCCCGCCCCGGCGCACAACAGCATCGTGCCGATGGCCAGCACTACGAGCGTGCCGATGCTGAGCAGGTAGGCGCGGGGAATGCTGCGCCTGGGGTCTTTCACCTCTTCGGCCACCATCGCCACGCCTTCAATAGCCAGGTAAAACCAGATAGCAAAGGGCAGTGCGGCAAACACCCCCGACCAGCCAAACGAGTCGGTATGGGCTACGACGTTTTTGAGCTGGAAGCCCGGCGCCACCAGGGCCATGAACACCAGCAGTTCAGCCACGGCCAATATGGTTACGACAAGCGAGAAATTGGCCGAATCGCGCACGCCGAGCAGGTTGATGCTCACAAAGACCACGTAGGCAACGGCCCCCACCCACTGGGGCGACAGGTCGGGATTTAGGAAGTGGGCGTAGGCCCCGAGCGCTGCGGCGATAGCAGGTGGTGCCAGCAAAAAATCGACCAATGTGGCGAAACCGGCACTGAAACCACCCATCGGCCCAAAGGCGCGGTAGGCGTAGGCGAAGGGCCCGCCCGCATCGGGAATGGCGGCGGTGAGTTCGGTATAGCTGAAAATGAAGGTGATGTAAAAGATCGTCACCAGCACCGTGGCGGCGGCAAACCCCACCGTACCGGCTACCGCCCAGCCGTAGTTCCAGCCAAAATATTCACCCGAAATGACCAGCCCAACGGCGATGCCCCAGAGCTGGGGAACGGTCAGAACGCGGTGCAGAGCGGGGGAGGCGGATGCAGGTTTCAGGAGGAGTTTTGAGTTTGTAAGTTGTCTGTTCACCGTCCACTATCTTCTGTTGGCTGGCGCAAGCGTACTCCGCTACCAGCCAACAGAAGACAGTGGACGGTGAACAGAAGACAATCGTTCATCGCCAGAGGAAAATCTTCTTCAGCGCTTCCCAGAGTTTCTTTTTCAGGGCCACGTCGGCCTCGATAACGGGCAAGGGATCGGCCATCAGGAACGTAATGCCATCGAAGCGCACGGGCTGGTAACGATCCATCAGGATATCAAGGTTCAGCCGGGTAAACGGTACGCCAAACGTGAAGAAATGATGGATGTACTTGCCCGACAGCATTTCCGTAAAGTCGATGTTCTTCGTGCCGTGAATGTTCAGCAGGTCGACACCGGCGATATCGAGATTAACCGCCTTCAGGATTTTTTCCAGGAAAAGCAGATCGCTCGGTAGCAGGTCTTCATCCACCAGAATGAGCACTTTCTGGCTCAGCATCGGTGTGGCTGGCCGACGAACAATCGGTTCCTGTTGCGACGCAGAAACCACGGGCTGGGTTGGCTGCGCGATGGGCTCGGGCACTGGAGCAGGCGCGGGCGCCGGTTCGTTCGGGACCGTCTCAATCACGGCGACAGGCTCATCATCAACAGTGTCGGCCAGCGGCTCGGGCTGCTGATCGACAGGGAATTGGGCGGGCAGCACCGGGTCGCCAATAACGGGCGGCTCAACCGGCGGCGGTGGGGCAGGGGCCTCGACCTCGGCAACCAGCACCGGCGCATCACCCATCGGCGGAAACGCCAACGCGTCGTCGGCCCGGCGAAAGAGTTGCTCGGTCTGGTAAAATGTCTGGTAAAAAGCCTTGTTTGCCATGCGTAAATCGGGTCGATACGTTAGCGGCTCTGATGCCAGCGAACGCCTTTCAGGGGTAATCGGCGCCCATCGAACGGTTTGTCTTCGGGGCCATAATGTTTGGTGAGGTAATCGAGCACAGCGGGTTCGGCTTCCCCCAGGTCCCAGAGTTTCTGGGTACGTTGCATCCAGCGGATTTTTTGCTTCCAGCCGTCGCGAGTAAACCGGTTTTGCAAGATCAGCTTCGTGGAGTGGCAACCCGTGCAATGGGCCCGCACCAGCGTCAGGTTGTTGTCGATGGCCAGCCCGGTTTCGGGGTCGGCTTTGGTGGTATCGGCTACCACGACTGTGAGTACGTTGCCGCCAACCGATGGCGCGTCGAAACTGCACAGCGCCAACGTACCTGTGGTCAACAGCAGGGCGGCAAATGCGTGAAGTCGGATGAAGTGGCTCATCGTGGCGTGTTTAGGGTTAGCCCACCTTGACGGCGATCCGGTGGCACGAGTTGTTACAGTAGCCTTCGGGGTTCCACTGCGGCATCACCATTGGCTGCGACACCCCGGCGCTGTCGGTTGCCCGCGCCCAGATTTCGTAGTAACCCGACTGCGGCAACGGCACTTCGGCCGACCACTGCTGCCAGGCCAGCCGGTTACGCGGGGCGGCGAGTTTGGCGGGTTGCCAGGTGGCGCCAAAATCGTGCGATAACTGCATCTCCCGCACGGCCCGGTCGCCCGCCCAGGCATGCCCGCGAACGGCCAGCGTACCGGGTTTGGGCAGCAACAGGCCCGACTGCGGAAACGTGATGAGCGACTTGACGGGCATCGACTCGATGATTTTGAACTGATCTTCGGGCGGGTCAACACCGGGCTCGACGGGCGCAATGGGCACCTTGTAGCTTTTACCGGTCATCTTGGTGCCGTCGTGCACCTTGTTGCGCACCGAAATCGTATGCAGCCACTTGCCCGACACCGAAGCGGGCCAGCCGCCCACCACCAGCCGCAACGGCGCACCGTGGGCCATCGGGATGGGTTGCCCGTTCATAGCCCAGGCCACCAGCGTTTCGTCTTCCAGCGCTTTCCGCATGGGCACGCCCCGCGAAATGGGCGATTTGGCCGGGTCGAGGCTCAGGTGCAGGTCTTTACCGTAGTAGCCAATGTACACGGCGTCGGTTTTCAGGCCCACATCCTCCAGAATGTCGCGGAGCCGAACGCCCGTCCACTCCGCGCAGCTAACGGCGCCGTCGCTCCACTGGTTACCAGCCGTTTTGGGGAAATAACCCGCCCGGCCATTGCCGGCGCATTCCAGCACGAGTTGGTAGGTGTATGTTTTGAATCGTTTTTGCAGATCGGCCAGCTTGTACGTCTTCGGTGCTTTCACCGACTCACCGTTGATGGTCAGCGTCCAGGAAGCGGCGTCGACCTTGTCGGGCATCAGGCCATTATTTCGCACAAACATGTTGGCGGCGGGCGTGATGGCGTCGTCGAGCAGGTGCGGCGGGCTTTCGATGTTCCAGGGCTTGTCATTCAGCACCAGCATCGATTTGTGCTTGTCGAGCAGCGGGTTGGGTTCTGTGCTGAATACCAGCGGCAGGTAATGCGCCGGTAAGGTATCGGCGTGAACGATGCGCGTGCCGAGCAACGTACCCAGCGTAGCCAGTGCCGATTGGGTCAGAAAACCACGACGAGAAAACGGAGAAGCCATAGCCAAAGATACAGCCTCCCAACCAAAAACGCCCCGCTTTCAAGGCTGAAAGCGGGGCGTTTTGCGCATTTTGGGGCTTTAGGGCTCGGTGCGTTGGCGCGTGTTGCGGCCGATGGCACTGTAAAGCGGGCAAAAACCCGTGAGGCCTGTGTAGATGAAGTAGCCAGCCAGCAGGCAAAGTGGAATGGTGAAGAGGCTACCAGTGAGGGTGATGAAACAAACCGCCAACAAATCGACGGCAATCAGGCCCCGGACCAGGCGGTCCAGAAAGCCTACGTTTTTAGTCGTATTGGTCATCTCGTGTAGGTAGGAAAGGAGCACCAATATATTGTTTAAACGGCGCAAGTTGCCTGCCTAAGTAGCGAGATAGTTACTAAAAGGATGATTTGGTTTTTACTTGTATACATTCATATGTACACGGTATCAAAAAATAACTAACTAATTGGTGGGTGAGATCGATGCATAATCGCTGTTTGTGGGATTAATGCTAAACAACCTCGTGACCTAGTCGCTGTCTGACGGCTACCGTTGGGCGCTCAGGTTACTGGCCGGTTCGACCCGCTGCGACATATGGGGATTTGTGTCGCGCACCCGGGCAACCCGTAGCCCCGACAGATTCCGGTTGTTGGCGAGGTAGTCGGCGATGGGTTGGCGCGAAATCGTGACCCGGTGGTTATCCGACGAGGCGTGGAGCAGGTAAAGCTTGCCATTGCGCCAGGTTGCGTAGCCCACGTGCCGCATGTCGAGGCCGGGTTTGGCCGCCGTGAACATCAGGATATCACCCTCCTTGATTTTCGACTCCGCCGCTTTGATGGCTTTTCGGGGAATGAGGTAAAACGGCTGTTGGCTCAGGTCCGACTGGATCGAAACCATCTGTTTGTAGTTGGTCGGGTCAGACAGGGCCGGGTAGTGCTGCACAAACTCGGTCATGTAATTGATGTCTTTCTGAACCTGAATGCCGCCAATGTCGCGCGTTACTTCCTGCACAATGCCTTTCCGCTCGTTGTCGCGCAGCCAGTCAGACAAATAATGCAGGCGGCTCACGTAGCCATCGATGCGGCCGTGCCGGTAGCGGAGTTTGGTGAGGTATTTTTTAAACGTCGTTTCGAGCTGGCTGGCGCTGTAACGTTCGGGAAGTTCCTGTTCAGACAGGGCCAGGGCGAGGGTGGTTTCGATGAAGGTGGCACAGTCGAACTGCTGCACGTTCACGACCAGCTGCTCGGTCGAATTGCCTTCGAGGGTATGGGGTACGTAGGGTTTACCAATCAGCGTTTCGCCCGTTCGGATGGCCGTCTCGGCGGTGGTTCGGCCCGGAACGATCATGATCTGACGTAGGTCGTCGGCGGCCTGCGCCAGGCCAGCTACGGGGGAGACCAACAGGCCCAGCCAAAGCAAGTGAATCTTCATGTACGTTAGACGTGCTTCGTGCGCTAGAGTTACGTTTAGAGCGAGTTGAGTTGAAAAATCCGGGCACTCATCGGCGGAATCACCATGGCGAATCCCTGGTTACCAAGGCCGTCGACCCGATCGTCGGACAGGAACAAATCGGTTAGCTGGTAGCGATCCGTGGCCGACAACCCCATCTGATCAAAGGCATGATCGGGCACGTGTACCGCCGATGTGAAGGCCTGGGTGACATCAAAATTACACACAATCAGCAGTTTTTCGCTGTCGGTATAGCGCAGGTAGCTGTAAACCCGGTGCTGATTGTAGCCCGGCGTTTGCTGATTGGCCCACTGTAAATCGTAAAAAGCGCCCGTCTGGATGGCGGTTGAAGCCCTTACCACCGCTCCGAGTTTTTCGTAGATGGCCCGCAATTGCCGCTGCGGTTCGGTAAGCCCCGCGCCGTCGTACCGGTGGTTGTTGAGGTACCCCTGCCAGTCGGTCATACCCCAATAATCGAAAATGGTCGTGCGCCCGTCGTGCCCGCTGAAGCCCTCGGCGTCTTCGCCCCGAACACCCACTTCCTGCCCGAAATAGAGCAGATAGGGGCCGGTATGCAGCGTGGCCGTAACCACCATCGCGGGGATGGCGCGCAGGGGATCGCCCGCAAAAAACGACGAAGCGATCCGCTGTTCATCGTGCGTTTCCAGAAACCGCAGCATGTGCTCGGCAAAGTCGCCCGACTCGCGTTGCCACACGTGGGTGATGTCGTAACAACTGCCGTGGCCTTCGGTGAGGCGGCGCAGGCTGTCGTAGAGGCCCACTTTGTCGTAGAGGTAATCGAAGCCACCCTCGAAAATAAACGACCTATACAGGCTGGGGTCATAAATTTCGGCGATGAAAATGGTGGCTGGGTACGTTGCCCGCACCTCGGCCGTCACCCACTGCCAGAACGCCACCGGCACCAGATGGGCCATGTCGCAGCGGAACCCATCTACGCCTTTGCCCGCCCAGAACAACAGGATGTCGCGCAGTTTGTACCAGGTGTCGGGCCGGTTGCGCTGCCCGGGTGCGGCGTCGAGGCTGGTGTGCAATGAGCCGTCGAACACGTTGTAGCCGTAGTTGAGCTTGATGGTCTCGTACCAGTCGTCGATGTGCGGGGCTTCGTTGATCGACCCGGAGCCCGTCACGCGGGCGGGCGACTCATGAATGGGTGGTGCCGAGTTGGTTAGTGGTGTCTGGGCATCGATGCTGCCGGGTACGAATGGCGCCTTGAAGGTGGTGCCGGGCAGGTAATAAAAGTTATTTCGGAGCGAAAACGGGAGTCGCTGATCGTCGCCCTCGCCAAGGTCAGACGTACCTGCGCTGGGTACGTTGCCTGTGGCAGGCGCTCCCGGTTTGGCGTCGGAAGCGTATTGCCGGGCTACGTGGTTGGGCACTAGATCGGTAATGACCTTAAGGCCGTGCGCATGGGTACGTTGTACGAGCGCTTCAAACTCGGCCATCCGGTTCGGCACCGACTGGGCAAAATCGGGCACCACGTCGTAGTAATCTTTAATAGCGTATGGCGACCCGGCCCGGCCTTTTACCACCGCCGGGTCGTCGGGGCGGATGCCGTGGGCAGCGTAGTCGGTCATGGTGGCGTGTTCGGGAACACCCGTGTACCAGACGTGCGTAGCGCCCAGGGCTTTCATGCCCGTCAGGGCCGCCTCGTTGATGTCGGCAAACGTACCTGAGCCATTTTCGGCCAGCGTACCCCAGGGCAGGTTGGTGGTGTTGGTGTTGCCAAAGAGGCGGGGTAATAGTTGGTAAATAATCAGTTTGTCGGAAGCCATACGGCTGCAAAAATAGGCGCTTTAGGGCTGGAAAATCAGCCATAAAAAAAGTCCCGGGTCTGGAAAAGCGTGCGTAGGCGTGCGAAAACAACACCTAAGCGACGCTCCAGACTCGGGACGTTCGTACAACGGATCTTCCAGACGCCCTAATACCGCAGCTCCCAATATGGGTTTTGCTGGGCTTTCACCTGATCGGCGATGTAGGAGCCGATGAGCGTCTGATACCCTTTCTCGTCGAGCTTTTTGGGCTTTTTGGGCTTCGCGGGTTTCAGTACATCAGCCACGGGTTTAAACTCGATGCTGTTGGCTTCGATGATCACGTCGCCGTCGTTGATGTCCAGTTCCAGGATCAGGCCGGGCAGGCCACAGTAGCGTTCGGGGCCCGCCGCCACCGGAATGTCCTGCGCAAACCAGGCCGTAATCTGCTGGTTTTTGACCGGGTCGGAGGTGGTGGCGTTCAGGCACATATGGCCCGCAATTTCCCGCACTTTGTTGCCAATCTTCCACTTCGGCAGAATCAGCGAGTCCTCGACCGAATAGGTCTTGCCCAGCAGTTCTTCGACGTCGATAACCCGCTCCTTGTCGAAGTCGCGGTAGAAAAACAGGGCTTTGTTGCGCCACGACCACCGGCCGTCGTCGCTCTCGCTCACATCGCTCTCGTAGCCATACAGGCTGGCCGAGGGGCTGAAAGTGAGCTTCATCTTCTCCTTGTACTCGTTGAAGTTTTTGTACGTGTTCTTGATGCGGTCTTTCTGTTCCTGGCTCAGGTACGTTAGCCGGCTCGACACGTTGGCCCAATACGTCTTGCGGGTGTAATTCACAACACCCTCGGTTTGCTGCGCCTGCGTGGTCAGGGCCACGAACAGGAGGGTAGTAATCAGAATGATACGGGTCATGTGCATTTGGATTAAACGACAATGGGCAGCCTCACCGTATTGTCGGTGAGGGTGTTGAAAAGAATGTTGGGGTTAATCAAACCCGTTGCCCCGGCGGACGCTGGCTTTGATCCCGCGCATGTTGTACGAAACGCCGAGCATGAAATACCGCGCGAGGGTGATGGTGCTCTCGCTAGAAACGGCGTTTGCGCCCGCATATTGAGACACGTTGATGTTGCGGTTGAGCAGGTCGTAGCCCGAGAGCCGTACCTCCGTTTTCTTGGCCTTGCCAAAGAGCCGATAGATCGACGCATTCCAGATCGGCACGACCTGATTGAACCCAAAGCGCTTGTTCTGGTATAACTGGTAATTGTAGGTGGTGCTGACAAAAATCTCGCCGGGGATTTTCACGTTGAGGTCCGCATTGTAGCTGGTGTTGACCGTTTGCGCGTTCTGTGAGGCGTTGATCGAGTACCGGGCATTGCCCACGTTTACGTTGGCGTTACCATAGAACGTCAGCCACTCAGCAGGTGTCAGGTTCAGGCGCAGGTTGGCGTTGTAATTGGTGGTATTGGTGATGTTATCACGCCCGTTGATCGGCGTGATCAGCTTGCCGAAGTTGAGGTTGCCGCCCAGATCAAGCGTGGCTTTCGTCTTCTTCAGGGGGAAACTCACGTAGCTGTAGTAGCTGAAATTCTGCCCGCCCGAAATATTACGGGGCACTGTGCGGGTAATCAGCGTTTGCACATCGATGGTTTGGGCATACACAATCTGGTTGATGTTGTAGCCGTAACTCAACCCGCCGTAGAAGTTGGTAAAGGTGCCGGGGTTGAAGTAGTTATACCCGACGTTGGCGCTGTGCGTCAGGGCGGGGAGCAGGTCGGCGTTACCCACCGTCACGTACAGCGGGTTGCTGTTGTCGACGAGCGGTTGCAGATCGCGCGACGAGGGCGGTTGCACCCGCACCGAATAGCCGCCGTAGAGGTACTTGTTGTTCTGGAGATCCACATTGACCGACACGTTCGGAATGAAGGTGGTGAAAATCCGGTCGATGCGGTTGAGCGTGGGTGCCGTCTGGTCGGTAGCATATTGCCCGTTAAGCCGGAACTGCTGTACCGCCCCACCGGCGCTGATGTTCAGGCCTTTGTTGTTCCAGCGCAGGCTGGTGCCCAAGCGGTTGAACAGATACGTGTTGGTAAAATACCGGCTGAGCGAGTCAATGCGGTTCATCGAGTTTTCCCGGTTCAGCACGTCGCGGTCCACGTTGTCGTAGCGCAGGCTGAAGTTGTAAAACGATTCCAGAAACAAGCGCTTCTGAAGGGGCTCCACAAACAACAGGCTGAATTTATACTGCGACACGTTGCTGTTGGTGAGCTGCCGCTGGTTAAGGCGCTGGTCGACAAGGCTCGCCGAGGTCGGAAAATCGGTTGTTGCCGTGAGGTCCAGCGTACCATCGCTGGCGTTGATCTGATAGCCCACACTGGCCGCGAAACTGCGCCCTTTCTTCTTGAATTTCAACCGGTAGATCAGCGAGTTGATCGACGCCAGCGAATTGGCCTCCCGGTTGTTGATCGTCGTATTCTGGGTCTGCTCGGTTGGCGTTCTCGACCGGAACGCATCGCGTAAGTTGTTCAGGTTGGCGTTGGCTATGTTGTAGCGGTTGTTGCTGATAAAGATCAGCGTGCTCATGGAGTCGAGCTGCTGCTCGAGCCGGAAGCTGATCCGGTGGCTGGTGGCCTGATTGACCTGGTTGCTGGTCGTGAAGGTGTTCAGCGTGTCGTTTGGCAGGAAGTTCGACACCCGGCTCAGGCTGTTCGTAAATAGCCGTGTCCGGCTGAAGTAGTAGTTGCTGCTGATCTTGGTATTCTTGGTGTCGTAGTTGTAGTTGGCCCCACCCGCCGCGTTGTTGGACAGGCCCCGGCCCCGGCTACCGCCCGAAATCGGGATAGACGTATTCTCATCGTCGTCGCTGCCACCAAAGTAAATCACGTTGCCGCCGCCGCTGAAGCCAAAGTCGGCGTTGTCGTTGCCGTTGAAGGAGTTACTACCCCGGAAATCCTGGTAATCGGCCCACGAGAGGCCTGTTTGGTTGGTGTTGTTAGCCAGCCCGATAACGGCAAACTGCTGTTTTTTGTCAAACTTGTTGTAGTTGCCCCGCACCTCGCCGCGCTCCGAGAGGTTGGTGGCCGGGCCGCCTGCCGCCGTGATTTTTCCGAAACCGCCTTTTTTGAATTCTTCCTTCAGTTCGAGATTCAGCGTCTTTTCTTTCTTCCCATCATCGACGCCGGTCAGTTTGGCCTGCTCGGTTTTGTCGCTGAAAACCTGCACTTTCGAAATGGCTTCGGCCTGAAGATTTTTTGTAGCGGCTTTCGGGTCGTCGCCAAAAAATTGCTTGCCATCCACCGTTACGCGCTTTACTTCCTGCCCCTGCGCCCGAATGTTGCCGTCGCGGTCGACCATCACACCGGGTAGTTTGCGGAGCAGGTCTTCCACCGTTGAGCCGACGGGCACCTTAAACGCGCGGGTATCATACTCGACCGTATCACCCCGGATGGTGAGGGGTGCCCGGGCGGTTTTCACCACCACTTCATACAGTTCTTTGGCAATGGGTTTCAGTTTGATCGTGCCCAGATCGAGGGTCGGCTCCGTCTCGAACGAAATCGTTTGGCTGAGGGGCATCATGCCAACGTAAGTGATTTTCAGCAGGTACGTACCCCGGCGAATGCCTTTGAGTGTAAAAACGCCCGTTTCGACCGATCGGCCGTAATTGGTCAGTACAGAATCTTTCACGGTTTGGAGCATCACCGTCGCTCCGTTGAGTTTGGTCCCCAGGGTATCCGTAACGGTTGCCTGTAGGGTAAAGCGAGCGGGTGTTTGGGCCAGCGTGGTCCCTACTACACAAAGCCAGATGAGTATACTGACAAGTAGCCTATTGGTCATAAACGAAAAGAGATAAGTTGATCTTCATTGATGCAAAGGAGTGGCAAAGTGCATAAAGCGTTGCACCCATTAACATAAATTAACTAATTTTTTAGTTGTAAAATTTTGTAAACGGTCGCTATTCATCTGGTATACCCCTAAATGGTGAGTTCATGCTTATCTGTTTATATTAGATCAAGGCTTAAAGGTGCTAAATGCGACTACAGAATTTTATTGAAGTTACTGGTGTTAAACAGTGTGTCTAGGCAAAGCCCCTTAACAACAAAGCCCAATTACTTCAGCTGAAG
>NC_020054.1:3269700-3408023 GCF_000331105.1 Fibrella aestuarina BUZ 2
CTTTGTTGTTAAGGGGCTTTGCCTAGATATCGGCGCACAAGTTGGTTAACTACTGTTGAGCCGGAATGAAACCTATGTGACTGTTACAACCCATCTTGGTAGTCCATAGTAGGCTTAAACATTTTTGATATGTATGTAACCTGACCGTTGCCATCAACAAGCTCGAACGAAACTTGAACGCCAAAATTCAGCCGCCGAGCAGGGTTCCTAGCTAAACCATATATGGCAAAGTTTGTACTCACGTCATACCAAGTGCCTGCTGTTGATTGGCTAATCAAGATAGGATTTCGGTTTGCGCTATTGAAGTCTATACCGCCTGCCCCTTCATAGTACCATACCATGGTGATGTTCTGATTTCGGACAGTGACTTCTCCACTGATAGCTGGGTTTAAGGTTATCGTTGGACTGTCTAATTCGTATCTTGCCGCTAATTCATCATATTTGGATACATGGATAATTGGCATACGACTTAGATTGAACACGCCTAGAGGCTTATCGTAATAAGGAATCACACCTGGCGTATTTGGGTCAGTTCTAGCAGTACCAGGCAAGAAAAAGTGCTGACTGAAAAGCAGAAATTCATCTGTTTGCGTGCCGTTCGCTTTAGTTTGCGCTTTTAATTTGAGGTCCGTATTTTGAACGTTTTGCGCTGGTGAGGCAATTATAGAGGAGAAAAATTTAGTCAGTGGAGTGGTTAAAATGTTCAAGCCCCCACTAGCAAGTGTGTTAGCAGCATTCTTGACCGCCGTAGTTAGTCCCGAGGTGGCGGCGCTACCGATTAATTTAAAAATTCCATTTTTCGCTGCCCCATTAGAACCTCCAGTCGATACACTCCCAACGATGTTGCTGATGTTAGTTGCATTAGATGTTTTGGAGAAGAGAGTTGAAAAGAGTTGCCCGCCACTATCGCCTGACACATTGATGGTACCCTCGATCGTACCGTCTATAGTCCCTGTTATTTCCAGTCTCTTCTCTGATACAGCTCTTGCCTCTAGGTCAAGCCCGACTTGTAAGCCATTTATATTGGGCGTATTAGGATCATAGGCGAACTCGTAGTCGAACGTATACCAAGCGTCATTAAGGGCTCCTGTGTTGTTTGAAAGTGGAGTTGTATTCGTGCCAGCAGTAAAGGGCTTATCAACAAGTATATCCATTGCCTTGGCTTCATCAGTGGAAAAATTCAGCTGTGAGGTGTTATAGTTGACGCTACTGCCAAGACGCAGTTGATGAAGGATATAATTTGAAGCGGCGGGGACAGCTGACGTATTTCTGAAGAATACACGCAAAATGCCTCGGTACTTGTTGTAGAGGATAAAAAACAATTTGTCATCTACGAATTGATTGGGATCAAAGTAATTGTAAACTAACTCCCAGCCATCACGTCTAAAGCGGTCTTGCACTGTATAAAAAGGGAATACGGCGCTGCCTCCGGCTGCCCAAGGTGTTCTAACCTGGATGACTTGGCCATCACTTCGCTTGTAGTAGAAGAATTCAGCGTTTTCCCAGTCAATGTAGGTAGTTGGAATCCTTGCTTTCGAATGAGTTACCGCTGCAACCTTTGCGGCTGGTGCGACAGGACTCACAAGTTCAGGGGTGCAGGAATTGATGAACAGGCATAATGTGAATGTAAGCCCGACTAAAAAGAAATTTCTCATGTTCGTTTTGAAGTTGATTTGATAGATTCTTTCGTGAGTTGAGTGCACTAATCTCAGCTTAAAAACGAACAACTAATTTATGTATACTTATATGTTATTTTATATATATGAATAATACAAAAGGGCTACTTGAGGTTAATATTTGGTTGATCTAAATGAGTAAAAAGGGGAAAATGACCTTTTAATTGACGTAAACTTTAGTGTTATTGATAAAAGACCATGTATTGTATGTGCGGTATGATAAGTATATATCTTAAGATCATTGATAGATTTCTTTGAAAGATCCTAATAGCTATGTGCTTAGAGAGTATGGGCAAATATGTAATTAAGCGGTAAACAAACACACCCCTGCCAGCCTGGCGTCAACGTTTTAAGGTTGAGCCAGTGCCAGCAGGGGTGCGTTTGTTTATGGCCAAGCGACCAACTATGCCGCTACCTAATCGGCCTTTTCGGCAGGTCGGGGGCGCAGGGTGCCACGGGCGATGGGCTCGGGCTTAGCCTTCGGATCGGCGTAACGCAGCAGCGTTGCCGTCGGGAACTCCGCTTTGGGCGATTTGGTGATCAGTAACTGGTAGGAGCGGGTGCCCACCACCAGATTGTGGAAGGTCATGCCGCCCGACTCCTGGGCCAGGCTCCAGTTGGCTACGGCCTGTTGGCCCAGCAGCGTTTTGTCGTCGTCGGACAAAGCGGCGTAGAGGGTATCGGGAACGAATCGTTTGCCGCTGACGCCTTCAATGGCCGAGACAACAGCGGGTGGCGTGGTTTGGGCGGGCTTGGTCTGCGCCATCGCCGCACCGGCGAACAGCGAAAAAAGCCCGGCAAAAAGGAATCGTTTCATCGCGTTGAGTGGGCCAATCTGCTCACCAGACTGACCATAGTTTACCTAATCAACTACGTCCGAAACGATTCGGTTATCGGCTGGGTACGTTATTTAATCTTCACGAACATCTTAAAACAGAACAGCCATTTGCGCAAGGCCGAGCGTTTTTTGGTCGCCAGCAGCTCGTCGCGGTAGCGAAAAAAGGTCATCATCCGGACGAAGTTATTCGGAATCGAAAAGCTCTTGTACGTCCGGTTCAGCCGGGTCAGGACCTTCTTTTCGCGGGTCAGTTCGGCGGGGCACTTGTCGGTCAGCGCCTGGGCCCGCTCCCGAATGGCGTGCAGCCGTTGCTCGGCGCTCTTTTGGGCCCGCGTCCGTTTAACCCCGTTGACGACCGGTAAAATGCCATACACGTTGGTAGCGTGCTGCCGGTAATCGACCAGCAACTGTGGCACAAACTTGACCGGCTGCCTGAACGTCGCGACGAAGCACAGCCAATGATCGTGCGGGATGTGCAGCGGGAACGGTAGGCTTCGTTGTAGCAAGCTCTTGGTGATGAGCATGTTGTGGCCCGATACGGTGTTGCCGATCAAAAACGATAAACAGCTGTCAAAGCTCTGCAATTGGCGGATATCGGAGAAGTTGATGCCCAGTGGCTGATCGTTGTCGTCGATAAGGCGGGAGTCACCAAATACCACGTCGCTGTCGCCCATCGCCTCCACCAGAATGCGAATCTTTTCGGGGTGCCAGATGTCGTCCTGATCGCTCAGGGCAATCAGGTCGCCGTTGGCCAGCAGCATGCCTTTCTCGAAATTCCGGATATAGCCCAGATTGGTCTCATTAACGACAAGGCTGAAGTACGGGTAGCGGGCCGCGTAGTGTTGCAGGATGTCGTGGGTAGCATCGGTAGAACGATCATCGACCACAATCACTTCGAGTTGCGGATAGGTCTGCTGAACGATACTATCGAGTTGGGTCTTTAAAAAACGCTCACCATTGTAGGTGGCCAGCACAACTGAAACTAAAGGGAGTTGCTTCATGGGTACGCAAAGGTACACAGCAATAGCCAGCCCTTGGACCGAATACCTAAACAAACTACCCGGCTGAGTAACCAGACGGTGGTTTTCAGCCGGGTAGCGTTGACGGCAGCGTAATCAGTTCGGAAGCTTATAGAAGGCTTTTACGGCCTGATAATCGTTGAAATCAAGGGCTGCCTGCCGCCCATTGCGCAGGTCATTGGCCGGGATAATGACAATGCGCGTGTTGACAAACGTATCGCTGGTCGTAGACCCCGTACCTACCCGTACGATCGCCACCACTGAATTGGCCGAGGGGCGTATGTTGGTGCGGTACTCGTTGGTGCCGTTGAAAATTCCGGGTAGTGGATACCACCAGGGGTTTGTATTCGACACGTACACGAAAATGGCCGATTTAGTGATCATATCGGCGGTAATGCCGGTCAGCGTGTACGTTTGTTCGGAGCCGGTATGCGTGCGTGAGCCAAACGAAAACTGCATGACATTGGCATTGCCGGTGGGTCCGGCGGGGCCTGCCGCTCCTTGTGGACCGGCCGGTCCGGCGGGCCCAGTTGGTCCGGCTGGCCCTACTGGGCCCGCGGGGCCCTCGGTCCCTTTGCTACAGGCGATAAACAATGAGACGAGCGCCAGCAGCAAGAACGCCGGGCGGAAAATGCGGAAATAAAGTGTGTGGTGCATACGCGTAAATGGACGGATAGAAATGAATTGACCCATTCGGTCCGACGGTCTTTCCGATGCGGAACGAATGGGTCAAAAGTCGCCATCCTGCCCAGGCGGCGCAATCCCATAAATGGGGGATAAGGCTTACACGAATTGGACCGTTTGGGCGCTCAGGCCCAGCGTGCGTCGGCTTGGAGTGACATTGCCTTACTTGGCCAGTTCGCTACGCTTCATGCTGCGGTAACCAAGCCCAGGCGAGTAGCCGATGGGCTTCTTGCTGTAGTAGCCCGTACCGTCGTAGGTACGTAACTGCGGGTCGGCTTTGCAGTCATCCGTGCACGTGCCGGCGTGGGTATCGCCGCAGGCTTCGCACAGCGGTACGTGGTTGTTGCAGGCCGGGCTGGCGCAGTTGATCATCCGCGAGGTGGGCGTGCCGCAGCGGTGGCAAGTCGAAATTACCGTCGGGTTGATGGCGTTGACGTCCACGGCGAGGCGGTTGTCGAACACGTAGCATTGGCCGTCGAAGTCTTCGCCGCCTTCTTCCAGGCCGTATTTGATGATGCCCCCGTGCAATTGATAGACATTCTCAAACCCCTGCGACAGCAGATAGGCCGAGGCCTTTTCACACTTGATACCGCCGGTACAATAGGTGATGATTTTCTTGTCCTTGAGGTGCGCAATCTCGCCAACGTGATCGGGCAGTTCGCGCAGGTTCTCCATGTCGAAGGTGACAGCCCCTTTGAACCGCCCCACGGTATGCTCGTAGTTCGATCGCATATCGACCAGCACTACGTCCGGGTCGTTCTTCATGGCCCGAAACTCGGCCGGTTCCAGGTGGATGCCTGTCTGCTCACGCGGGTTCACGGGCAGGTCGGAATTGACGATTTCCTCTTTCAGCCGAACGTGCAGTTTCTGAAACGTGTGGGCCTCGACCTCATCGACTTTGAAATCGATAGCGGCAAAACGAGGGTCGGCTTTCACCGCGTTCATGTACGCCTCACAATCGGCCGTCAGCCCTGACACCGTACCATTGAGGCCCTCAGGAGCAACGATGATACGACCCAGCAGATTGAGGTCGAGACAAAGCCGGTGGTGCTCATCGCGAAACGCGGCGGCATCAGCAATGGGGGTGTAGTAATAGTAAAGGAGAACGCGGTACGGTTTCATGAATCAGTTGGAACGCGGATAACAGGTATAGAGCAGATTGGCACAAATACTAACTTACCGGCACTCTACTGAAAACTGCGCTCGTCTGCTCAATGGACTCTATCCGCGTTGCTATTACGCCTGCAAATTTACGAAAAATTGCGCGTTTTCGGGATGGTTGGCCAGCCGGGCTACTTCACCGACCACAATCACGGCGGGGTTGCTGATGCCCGTTGCCTCGACCCGCTCGACAATCTCGTGAACGTACCCCGCCACAACTCGCTGGTTGGTGGTCGTGCCGTTCTGAATGATGGCAATGGGCGTATCAGCTTTGCCCAATTCGGTGAACAGCGCCGCGATTTTGGGCAGTTGATGAATGCCCATCAGAATCACCACGGTCGCCGACGACTGAGCGGCCAGCCGTAGATCATTAGAGAAGCTGCCGTCTTTCAACGTACCTGTCACCACCCAGAAGCTTTCCGACAGCCCTCGGCTCGTGAGCGGTACGCCCGCCGCCGCCGGTACGGCATAACTGCTCGAAATGCCCGGAATGACCTCGACGGAGATACCGTGCTGCTGCGCGTATTGCAACTCTTCATAACCCCGGCCAAATACATAGGGGTCGCCGCCTTTCAGCCGGACCACATGCCCATAATGCTGGGCATAATGCACGATAAGCGGGTTTATTTCCTCCTGCGTACAGGAATAGGCACCCCGGCGTTTGCCCACGTAGACTTTCAATGCGTCGGGGCGGCAGTAATCGAGCAGTTCTTCGGCAACCAGTGCGTCGTACATGATGACGTCGGCCGTTTGCAGCACCTTCACCGCCTTCATGGTAATGAGATCGGGATCACCGGGCCCCGCGCCAATGAGCGTAAGTTTCATGCGAGTGAACGAGTGAACGAGTGGCTTAGGTACGTATCCGATTAGCACTCGTTCACTCGTTAGTTTAAGAGTCCTGCGCCTGCGTCAGTTCCTGGAGTTCGGGTTGGCCGTCGCGGGCAATTTGCTCGGCGCGGTAGGCTTGTACGCTTTTCAGAAAAGCAGCGGCTTTGGGTACAAACGACTGGGCAAACTGGGCCGATGGCTCGTTTTTGTTAATGCTGTAGGCCAGCGCTTTAAACTGTCCTTCCGCTTCGTGAAAACCATCGTAAGCCGCAAACTCGCGGTCGAAGTCGGTCACGATGCCGTGGTGCGTATTGGTGTTTACGTCGCGGGTCATCAGCGCCGCTTTGGCACCCGTAATGAGCACGTTGTAGGCGTGGTAGATGGCGTCGGCCCAGCGACTTTCGGCCAGGGCTTCGTCGGCCCATACCAGCTTTTCACCCGCTTCGTCGAGGGTCGTCGCCACGAGGTCAATCATCACGCCGGCACATTCGCCAACGCCCACTTCCGTCACAAACGGTTCGGTATGATCCCAGTCAACGTAATCGCTGTCCTGTACCGTTTTCAGATCGGCCAGCGGCTTCAGCAGGGTGTAGAAATAGTTCTTGCCCTTCCGCCCGTAGTAATCGTTGTAATATTCGCCGTCCAGCGCGTTGGTTTCATAATCCTGAAACAACAACCGCAGGGCGTCGGGGCCGCGCTTGGTCGGGATCTTCACGACTTTATCGCCCAACTGACCAACGCCCGCGCCGTTGAAACCACCACCCAGCAGTACTTGCAGAGCTGGCAGCACATAGGCGCCGTTTTTCATCGACGAGCCGTGGAAACCAATGTTGGCGACTGAGTGCTGACCGCAGCCGTTCATGCAGCCACTGATCTTGATCTTAATGTCGTTGTTGAAGATGATGTCGGGAAACTCGGCCTTCATCATCTCTTCCAGTGCCCGTGTGATGCCGTAGCTGCTCGAAATCGCCAGGTTACAGGTATCGGTACCGGGGCAGGTGGTAATGTCCGCCGTGGTGTCAAAACCCGGTTCGGCCAGACCCAATGCGTCGAGGGCGTGAAAAACGGCTTCTAGATCTTCGGGTCGAATGTACCGGAGCAGGTAACCCTGATTGACCGTCACGCGGATGTCATCGGCAGCGTATTGCTTCACGATCTGCGCCAGTGCCCGCGCCGTATCCGACGACATATCGCCCAGCAGCACGCGCAGTTGTACGGCATACCAGCCCGCCTGCTTCTGCTCGAAGACGTTGGTGGCAAACCAGTTTTTAAGTTTCGAGTCTTGCGTTTGGAGAACGTACCCAGCGGCTTCGGGGCGTGCCTCCCGAACGTCGAAGGCCAGACTCGAAACGGGCAATTCCTTGCTCCGCAAGGCTGTCCATTCTTCCTGTACTTTCTCCAGAAACGTCTCCAGCCCCAGATCGTTGAGCAGGTACTTCATCCGGGCTTTATGGCGTTTGGTGCGCTCGCCGTAGCGGTCAAACACGCGGATCACCGCCTCGATGAACGGAATCACCCGCTCTTCTTCGATAAACTCGGTGGCTGTCTGCGCCAGGAATGGCTGTGCGCCCAGCCCACCAGCCAGCAGCACTTTGAAGCCCCGTTGCCCGTTCTGTACGCGCGGAATGAGGCCGATGTCGTGCATGTAGCCGTAAGCCGAATCTTTCTCCGACGACGAAACCGAAATCTTGAATTTCCGGCCCATCTCCTGGCAGATCGGGTTGCGCAGGAAGTACTCGAAAATGGCGTGCGCATAAGCCGATACGTCGAACGGTTCGTCGGGGTCGATGCCCGCCCGGGCCGAACCCGTCACGTTGCGCACGGTATTACCACAGGCTTCTTTCAGGGTGATGCCCGCGTCTTCGAGGTCAGCCCAGAGCTGCGGCGAATCGGCCAGTTTTACAAAGTGGAGTTGAATATCCTGCCGGGTTGTGGCGTGCAGGTTGCCCGTTGCGTAACGGTCCGACACGTCGGCAATGCGAATCAACTGATCGGCGGTAATGCGGCCGTAGGGCAGCTTGATGCGGATCATCTGCACGCCCGCCTGCCGCTGACCGTACACGCCCCGAGCCAGCCGGAACTTGCGGAACTGCTCGTCGGTCATCTGCCCACTGCGGAAGGCCTCCACCTTTTTCTGAAGATCGAGAATGTCGCGCTGCGCCGCGTTGCTAACGGTGGGGGAGAAGGCAATAGACATAATAGTATTAGCCTATAGAGTTTATATACTGCTACTTTAAAACAAGAGCCGACAGAATACTTGCCGGCTTGTTGTTGATGCGTGTCGTACAAAGGTAATGGCTTTTATGGGCGAATCGTTCCGAAACGGTCAAGATTACGTCGAGCCTGGTGCAGGCATTTCGTTCGACAATAGCTTACCATCTACTAACTGATCTTGTACCGATTGTCTGATTTGGTGTAGTTTAGTAGCCAGTTAGGGAAATTTGATTTCTTTTAAATCAACGTACTATGAAAAGCATAGGCTATGGGCTTGCACTGCTACTCGTACTAGCCGCCTGCCACCGGGACAGTGTCGACACCGTACAACCCGAATACGACAACTGGTACACGCTTCGCTCTCCTGATGCCGGGTCTATCGATGCCGTTTGGGGCGATATCGATAGAACAGTTGTCATTGCATCTACTACGCTTACATTATATCGCACTACGGATCGGGGTGAAAGCTGGCAGCAGGTCTATGCTAAAAATCAACCTGTAACGGGGCTGGTCATGCAAAAGGATACTCTTTTTGCCACTTCAGGTATGCTGTATGCTGGAGGGGAGGTTACACTGGTGAACACGGCTCTGTATAGTATAGACTTGGGCGCAACCTGGCTGACCTATCACCGGATTAACCCAACTTTTGATTTAGTTGGCTATGCGGGAAATTCAGGAATCAAGACCAATCCAGTTACCGCGACGAATGGCGTTACGTACACAATTCGTCGGCAGTATCTCAACGATTCAACAAAAATAAGAGGTCGGTTTATAACACCTGGCGTAGTCACGCAGACCGGTAGACAGATTGACCTGCCTAAGCGACATCAACTGAGGTCACTGGCGTTGGACGCGAAAGGTCGCCTCTACGCTGCTGGCTCAGACGAGGTTTGCGAGTTATCCCCCAACTTCCGGTACTGCAATGGCGGAAGAGGTGTCGTCTACGTCTCGAAAAATCCGCTGCCGTAGTAGCTATACGTTGGGTTCGGCACCCGCACGCCAGGGAGCGAGTCCGTTGAGCAGCGTAGTTAGGTTGTCCATCAGCAGATCGACACGCTTCTCCTGCCGGTTGGCTGTCTGGTGTTGGCGGGCAATCAGGCGTTCCGTATTGTCGTCGGGCTGTTCGTTATCGGCTGCGATAAACGCTTCCAGATGAGAGAGCCAAACGACCCGATCGTGCCAAAGACCCACCTGCTGTTGCGTCTGTTTGGCCTTGGTGAGCAATTGCTCAAGGGCATCGTCGGGCATCAGTTGAATGAGCAACGTACCTACTTCGATCAGCGCTTTCAGGTGCTTCCGCATCTGGTGCGTGTTTTCGGTCGACTGCCCTCCCTGTTGTAGCACCTCGATGGCCGCGGCTTCCCGGTCGATGTACGTCCGCAGCCGCTGATCGACCTTAACGGGCGATACCGTGACGCCGATGCGCTGAATCAGCTTGTCCGCTTTTTTCAGATCGCGCTTGTGGAATTTTTTGAGGGCTTTTTTGAGCTTCTTGCGCGCCTTTTTTTCTTCTTTTTCCAGATAACGGGCGTAGCGTTTGGCCATGGTTCCCCGCAACGGAATGGTATCGATCGACGCCTGGCTGAGTTGAATGTCGCGCAGTTGACCGGCCCGTTTGAAGAGTTTGCGGAAAGCCCGCTCGTGCCGACGGCTCTTGAACTGCTTGGGCCGGATAAACTCCATCAGGCGATACAGCGATCGTAACCGCTTGATGCCGACCCGGATGCGTCGAACGTGCTCGTCGGTAAGGTGGTCGCGGGCGTCTTCGATCCGTTCGATCAGCGACGACGCGCGTTGTTTGTAAAAGTCGTGAAGTGGTGAGGTCGTCTCGGGCATGAGTCAGCAGGCTTTGACAAACAAACGGGCGAATTGGGGCCGGTGTTTAGGGCTTTCGTTGTAAGAGCAGGTCCATTTTCTGTTGAAGAAGCCGGATTTCGCTCTCCGCTTTCAGGTTCACCTCATAATCCTGCCGGGCGCGTTCGCGGTCACGCTCTTCCTGCCGGTTTTGGCTCATCATGATCACGGGCGCCTGCAGAGCAGCCAGGCACGACAGCAGCAGATTGAGCAGGATAAACGGATAGGGATCGAACCCCCGGTTACCCATATACCATACGTTGATGGCCATCCAGACAATAATAACGCCTAGAAAGAGCAGGATAAAGGTCCAGCTACCGCCAAAATCGGCAATCCGATCGGCTACCCGTTGCCCAAACGTCAGGTTGGCATCGGGATCAGGCAGCGGGATATGGGTAGGCTTGGGTAACACATGGGCATGATCAACGGCGCGATTGACGTAGGTAAGCAGCCGGTTTAGCGAGATAAAGCTGTCGACCCGAAACGTGGGGAAATCAGCCCGGATAGCTGCCAGCACCCGCGGGTGAAGCTGGTAGCCTGGTACGGCCGCCTCAATCGCGACGTTTTCGCCCGATACGTCGCAGAGTACATAAATTGGCTTCTTCATGCCCAAACATACGCGCTGAAAGCTACTATTAGCACTACCTGGTAACCATCGACCCGTTACCGTCACGGTCAGGAGTCAGCCTGGTTGCCGGGCTCGCCGCCAGCTAGTTGTCTTTCTTCGCGCTGAGTTGCTGCCCCTGCGCGGCAAGCGACAGGCCAGTAATCTGTTTGGTAGTTGTGTCGCGGGTGAATGTGATAAGCGAGCCGTATGAACTCGTCGATTTGTATTGGTCAGTCGCTTCCTGCTTGAGCAGTTTATACGTACCCATACCGGCGTCGCCATACAGATCACCATCTTTCACCGTGATTGTGTAAGTGCTGATTGGGCTGCCACTGGCGAAGGTATAGGTGCCGGCGTAGTCGCGCAGGGATTCGCTGGTTGCCGAGGTGGCCATCGGGGCGGTCGGGGCGGTTTGGGCCAGCGCAGCCGTCGTGAGGGCAAACAGGCAGAGCAGGAGACAGATAGGCGTTTTCATGGCAGTAAGGGGTTTGGCCGGACAAGGTCGTAAAAAAGCACGGGCTTCGCTCTGATTTTTGAACAACCGATAAGTCGAGGGGTTCCGTAGACAAAAGATCCTTAGTATTTATGTCTACAGTCACGTTGCCCCATCCGCCCGCAACCGGTCAGAAAACGGCAGGTACGTCGGCCAATCGACCGCAATCCGCTGCTCCGGCTCCTACGCCTGGCACCGTTACGTTGACCATCAACGGCACGGCCCGTCCGCTTAATCTAGCTCCCTGGACCACGCTCCTCGATGCGCTGCGCGAGTACGCCAACCTGACCGGCACCAAGAAAGGCTGCGACCACGGACAGTGTGGAGCCTGCACGGTATTGGTGGACGGGAAACGTGTCAACTCCTGTCTGACCCTGGCGGTGATGCACGACGGACACGATATTACCACGGTCGAAGGCTTGGCCAACGCCGACGGAACGCTACACCCCATGCAGCAGGCGTTTATCGACCATGACGCGTTTCAGTGTGGGTACTGCACACCCGGTCAGATCTGCTCGGCGGTCGGGATGATCAACGAAGGCCACGTCAAAACCGACCACGACATCCGCGAACTGATGAGTGGTAACATCTGCCGTTGCGGGGCTTACCCGCACATCGTCGATGCCATCAAGCAAGTGATCGACAAATAGGTTGGCTTAGGCCGTTAAACGTCAGACGAACCATGAACCCATTTACCTACGCCCGACCCGACTCGGTTGAGGCGGCTGTCAACGACCGGGCAACCGAAACCCAAAGTAAGTTTATTGGCGGTGGCACCAACCTCATCGATCTGATGAAGGAGAACATCGAGCGCCCCAACCGGCTGATCGACGTCAATAGCCTGCCCCTCGGCGGCATCACCGAGTTGCCTGATGGCGGCCTGCGCCTGGGTGCTACCGTCACCAATGCCGATACGGCCTACCATCCGCTGGTGCAGGAGCGGTATCCACTGCTGTCACAGACTATTTTGGCGGGGGCCTCGCCGCAACTGCGCAACATGGCGACCAACGGGGGCAACCTGTTTCAACGTACCCGTTGTTATTATTTCTACGACACCGCAACGCCCTGCAACAAACGCAATCCCGGCTCGGGCTGTGGGGCCATTGGCGGCTACAACCGCATCCACGCCATCTTGGGTACGTCCGATAGTTGCATCGCCACCCATCCGTCAGACATGTGCGTGGCCTTGGCGGCGCTCGAGGCGGTGGTGCAACTGACCGGCCCCGATGGCGACCGCAGCATTCCGATGGCCGACTTCCACCGGCTACCCGGCGATGAACCCCAGTTCGACAACACCGTCAAGCCCGGTGAGCTCGTTACCAGCATCGACCTGCCCGCTCGTGGTTTTCGGGAACACTACAATTACCTCAAACAGCGCGACCGCTCATCCTACGCGTTCGCGCTGGTGTCGGTAGCCGTCGGCCTGGAACTGGATGAAGCTGGCACTACCATCACAGCGGCACGGCTGGCCCTCGGCGGCGTGGCCCACAAACCCTGGCGCAAGCCCGAGGCGGAACAACGGCTGGTTGGCCACGAAGCCAGCGCGGCTAATTTCCAGGCGGTAGCCGATGCCCTGCTCGAGGGAGCCGTGGGGTATGGCCACAACACGTTCAAAATCGACCTCGCCAAACGTGCCATCGTACGGGCGCTGGACGAGGCCGTGCGCATGGAAAAGGCAATGTAAAACAGGTAGCGGTTGCTCGTCGGCTCAGAAGCGTTCAGCGGCTGAATCGTGCCAACCCTCAACCGCCAAACTTCAACCGAATTATGACGTACATCGGCCAGCCTGTCAAACGTGTTGACGGCTATGATAAAGTAACCGGTAAGGCCAAATACGCCGCCGAGTTCAACGTACCTGACCTGCTCTACGGCTACGTGGTGTCGGCGGGAATCACCAAAGGAACCATTCGCCGCATCGACACCGGGGCGGCGCTGTCGCTGTCGGGCGTCGTGCAGGTGTTTACGCACGAAAACCGCCCGCACACGGCCTGGTTCGATATGAACTACAAAGATCTTGATGCGCCGCCGGGCTCGCCCTTCCGGCCTTTGCACGATGATCAGATCAAATACAGCGGGCAACCCGTCGCCCTGGTCGTGGCCAACACATTTGAACTGGCCCGCTACGCGGCCTCATTGATTGAGGTGACGTATGACGAAGAAACCTTCGAAACGGATCTGGAAGCCCACCTGCACGAAACGCGCGAACCGGCAAGCGGACTGGCGAGCCTGCTGAAACCACCACCGCCCAAACCGCGCGGCAACGCCGATGAAGCGCTGGCCGCCGCGCCAGTGTCCATTAAAGCCCGGCACGTACACGGGGCGCAACACCACAACCCGATGGAGATGTTCGCCACAACGGTAGACTACGGGAAGGAAGACAAAGACGGCACGCCTTTCCTGACGATCTACGACAAAACGCAGGGCGCGCTCAACAGTCAGTCCTACGTGAAAAGTGTCTTCAATCTGCCAGCCAGCCACGTGCGGGTGATCTCGCCCTATGTTGGCGGTGGGTTTGGGTCGGGGCTACGGCCGCAGTACCAGTTGTTTCTGGCCGTTATGGCGGCCAAAGCACTGAAACGGTCGGTGCGGGTGACCCTGACGCGCCAGCAGATGTTTACCTTCGGTCACCGCCCCAATACGGTGCAGGAGGTCGAACTGGGGGCATCGGCCGACGGCACCCTCACGGCTCTGAAACATAGCGCCAAAGCGGCCACCTCGCAGTTTGAAGATTATACCGAAGTGGTCGTCAACTGGTCGGGGATGCTCTACGACGTACCTGACACCACGCTGGCCTACGAACTGAAACCGCTGGATATCTACACGCCCCTCGATATGCGGGCACCCGGCGGCGTCACGGGTGACCACGCCATCGAAACGGCGATGGATGCGTTGGCCTACGAATTGGGCATGGACCCGGTCGAGCTACGGCTAAAAAACTATTCGGAAAAGAACTGGACCGAAGACGACAAACCCTATTCGAGTAAAGAGCTACGGGCCTGTTTCCAGCAGGGAGCCGACCGCTTCGGCTGGTCGACGCGCAACCCGGAGCCTCGGTCGACGAAGCGCGGTAATGTGCTGGTCGGCTGGGGTATGGCCACGGGTATCTGGGACGCCAACCGCCTGCTGGCCCGCGCCGAAGCGGTCCTGACGGTCAACGGCAAGTTACGCGTCAGCAGCGCTACCGCCGACATTGGAACGGGCACCTACACGATTATGACGCAGATCGCGGCTGAAACGATGGGCATGCCCATCGACGACGTGATTTTCAAACTGGGTGACAGCGACATGCCCTGGGCGCCGTTTCAGGGCGGATCACTCACGGCGTCTACCGTCGGCTCGGCGGTGAAACAGGTATGCGAAGACCTGAGCAAAAAGCTGTTCAAGCTAGCCAGCAAGCCGTCGTCTTCGCCGTTCTATGATGCGCGCTGGGATGACGTTGTGTTTGCCGACGGGCATATGCGCCTCAAATCAGACCTGTCGGTCGCCATGTCGTTGCGGGATATTGTCGCCCTGAACGGTGGACGGGCCGTTTCCGAAACGTCCACGTCGATGCCTAATCCGCTCAAATCAGGCAAGTACTCAAAGCACGTGCACTCGGCGGCTTTCGTCGAGGTCGAGGTCGATGAGGACCTGGGCACGGTTACGGTGACGCGGGCCGTTACGGCGGTCGCTGGCGGAACGATTCTGAACCCCCGCACGGCACGCAGTCAGATCATCGGGGGTATGGTGTGGGGCATCAGCCACGCCTTGCAGGAAGACAGCAAGATGGATCATCGCCTGGGGCGGTTTATGAACCATAACCTCGCCGAATACCACGTACCTGTCAACGCCGATATCCACGATCTTGACGTGATTTTCGTGGAAGAACACGACGACATCGTCAATCCGCTGGGCGCCAAGGGGCTGGGCGAAATCGGTATTGTGGGGATGCCCGCTGCCGTAGCCAACGCCATCTTCCACGCCACTGGCAAACGCATCTACGACCTACCCATCACGATTGATCGGGTGTTGTATTAATGATAAATGATACGTGGTAAGCGATGAATAAACTGACGCCAAAAACAAATGCGTTGGCTTATTCATCGTTTACCACGTATCATTTATCACTCTTTATAAATCTTGTACGCCGTTTTCTCGACCAGCGACTTGGGTAGGAGCCAGGCGGCGAAGGCCCCGAGCTTATTGATGGCCCCGGTGATGACTTCGGCTTTTTTAGCGTACATGGCTTCAACGGCCTGTTTCGCCACGACCTCCGGCGTCATCACCACTTTCTTGGCCGCTTCCCGTGCTTTGTCGTTAATCTGGGCGCGATCGTTGAAGCCGGTGTCCGTGGCACCGGGGCTTACGCTTGTAACCGATACCGACGTACCTGACAGCTCATGGTGTAACCCCCGGCTGAAATTCAGCACAAACACTTTCGTGGCGGCATATAGACTCATACCGGGTAAGGCCTGATAGGCTGTCGAGCTGGCGATGTTCAGAATATAGGCCTGCTTTTGCCGACGAAGCTGCGGCAGAAACAACTGCGTAAGCTGAACCAGTGCCGTCATGTTCACCTGCATCATGGCGAGGTTTTCAGCGACCGTATACTGCTCAAAATCGCCACTGAGCCCATAGCCCGCATTGTTGATCAGCATCGACACGTCGATGGCGTTGGCCTGGCACCAGTCAAACAACTGCTGCGGCGCGGCGGGGTCGGCAAGGTCAAGCGCCAGCGAACGTACCTGAACGTTGTATTGAGTAGCCAGCTCCTGCCCGATGCGCGTAAGCGCGTCGCCCGAGCGGGCTACCAACAACAGATCGACCTGGCGGCGGGCCAGTTCCGTGGCAATCGCCTGACCAATTCCCCGGCTAGCGCCGGTAATGAGTGCGTAAGGCATAAAAAAAGTTTGACACGGCCCGCCGTGGCAGACCGTGTCAAACGATATAGTAGCTAAAATTTAAATGTTCACCTTCTGGATAAACCGGTGGTAGAACGGTGTCTTGCTCGACTCGTTTTTCGGCTTGTATTTGCCCGTAACAACCGGCACATACATCACGCGGCGGCGGCTCGCTTCACCGAAGTGGGGCGACTGCTGCACCCGGTGCCAGATGCGACCGTCGTGTACGGTGAGATCACCCGCCTGAATGTCGAGGCCAACCTCGCGCGGATCGGGGTTGTTATCGACGAAATACTTCTTGGCAAACAGCATGCGGAAGGTGCTCTGCTTGTGGGTGCCGGGCAATACGCGCAGGCCACCATTTTCCATGGGGCAGTCGTCGAGGTGCAGCCCCACGTTCAGCATCGGCATGATGCGCTGACCGAGGAAGATGTCGCGTGGGCTATCGGTATGCCAGCCCATTTGCGAATACTGGCTGTTGGCCGTCCGAACGTAATTGTTCAGGACAAAACCATCTTTCTCATTTTCGCCGATACGACCTTCGTACGGTTGCAGCAGGTCAACAACGGCCTGCAGGCGGGGGTCCTGCAAAAATTCATGCAACGCCTGGCTGTAGTGCGAGAGGAAGCACGAGCGCTGAATAACTTTGTTGCCGGCTTCATCACGACCAAATTTGAGCGGCACGCCATTGACTTTATCACGCCCTTCGGCCAGCCATTCTTTTTCAATCCGGGCGTTTTCGCTCAGGAAAAGATTGACGGTTTCGCGCTTAATAAAGTTCGGGAAAACGATGATGCCGTATTTGTCAAAAAACGCTTTTTGTTCCCGAGTGATCGATTCACCCAGTTCAAAACGCGGGCTTTGTAATTTTTTCATATTAGTGACGATTAAGTACAAATCAATCGTTGTCAGATTTGTTGTTGCGGATTCTGGCTCTAAATTAAATGCAATTAGTTGGGATGACCAAACACTTTTTTATGAATGAGATTATTCGAGGATCAGCTAATACTTAGGCCGGATAAATGCTTATTCACTTCGCAAAGTTTACTCAACGGAGCCTTATCTGCTAGTTAAAGCGTATTAATTTGAAAACCCCATTCCGCCTAATAGTCCTATTTTCAGTAAGTTGGTTCAGTATTTATTTCGCCGAGGCGCAGAAGAGCAGCCCGATGGCCGATAGCCTGAGCCTACCGCGCAAAGCGTCGAACCGAACGTTACTGGTGCTGCCACTGGTGGCCCGTTCGATAGAAACAGCCTGGTCGTTCGGGCTGGCCGGGTCACTTACCTTCCGCCTGACCGACGATTCCACCACCCGAACGTCGAACAGTCAGGCGCTGGCGCTCTACTCCGTAAAACAGCAATTTGTGGTGGCACTCAACGGGGCTACCTACTTCCCGGGCGAGACCTATATCCTGAATCATCAGCTGTCTTACAGCTACTTCCCCGATAAATTCTGGGGGCTTGGCAAGGCCGCTCCCGAAGAGGCCGTCGAGAACTACACCTTCCGACAATACTACATCTACCTGCACTTGCAGCGGCAGATTCGGCGAAACCAGTTTGCGGGCCTGGTCTACGAGTTTCAGCGGGTGCTGAATGTCGACTACGAAGGCGGTGGGTTATTTGATAAGCAGGCCGTTGCGGGCCGAACGCCCTACCATGTGTCGGGCGTTGGGTTGAGCTACACCTACGACACGCGCAACTCGGCGTTTTCGCCCAATCGAGGTGGCTTGTTTCAGGTCCAATTCAATCATTTTGCGCCGCTGCTGGGCTCCGATTACCAATACACGAATTACGTGCTCGATGCGCGACTGTTCCGCCAGATTGGCCGACAGCAGGTACTGGCCTTGCAGGCTTATGCCTTTCTGAATTCGGGCAACGTACCCCTGCGCAGTCTGGCGTCGTTTGGTGGGGCCAACAGCATGCGCGGCTACTATGACGGCCGCTACCGCGATCGGAATCAGGCGGTGGTACAAGCCGAATACCGAATACCCCTGTTCTGGCGGCTGGGGGCCGTGGCGTTTGGTAGTGTCGGTAACGTGGCCTACAACGTCGATGAACTGAATTTTCGACAGCTTAAGGCCGCCTACGGGGCTGGCCTGCGCCTGGCGCTGAATCGCCGCGAACGCCTCAATCTCCGCGTCGACTACGGCTTTGGCGGCACCACCGGTAGCGGCCTGTACTTCCAGCTAGGCGAAGCGTTTTAATGAATAATGTATAGTGGATGATGAATAATGGGCTGACGCCATCAACAAACAGCGTCAGCCCATTATTCATCATCCACTATACATTATTCATTAAAACGCTTCAGCACCTCAACGAGGGGCTGGGCGTTGAACGTCATGGCCTTGGTGAGGCCTCCTTTGCGGGCGGCGTAGATGCCGTAATGCATGTCGAGGAGGCCGCGCATCTCGTGGGCATCGGGGTTGATACTAAGCATCACGCCGCGCTGCATGGCGTAGTCGATCCAGTGCCAGTCGATATCGAGCCGGTAGGGGCTGGCGTTAATCTCAATGATGACGTTGTTGGCCGCGCAGGCGTCGATAATCACGGGAAAATCGAGCGGGTAGCCTTCCCGCGCCAGCAGTAGCCGACCGGTTGGGTGCCCCAGAATAGACGTATACGGATTCTCGATCGCCTTCAGCAGCCGCGCCGTGGCTTTCTCCTTCGTCATGTTGAGGGTTTGGTGCACCGACGCCACCACGTAGTCGAACGACGCCAGCACGTCATCGGTATAATCCAGCGACCCGTCGCCCAGAATGTCGGATTCGATGCCTTTCAGGATGCGAAAATCCAGCCCGGCAGCGGCGTATTCAGCATTCAGCGCATCGATCTCGACGTGCTGTTGTGCCACTCGTTCGGGCGAAAGGCCACCGGCGTAACTGGCCGTTTGCGAGTGGTCGGCAATCCCGAAATACGTCAGGCCCAGCTCGCGGGCGTAATCGGCCATCTGGCGCAGCGTGTGCTTCCCGTCTGACCAGGTGCTGTGGTTGTGCAACGTACCGGTGAGATCGTCCCATGTCACCAGCTCATCGGGCTGATGTTGGCTCGCCCAAGCGAAGGCCTGGCCATTTTCGCGCATTTCGGGCACAATGTAGGGCAGCCCCGCCGAGGCGTAAATCTGCTCGTCGGTTGCATTGGCCGAGGCCATCGTTGCCGTCTGGAGCAGGGTTTTGCCGGTAGCCCCTTTCTGCATGAGGTGCGCCTCGGTAGCCGACCGGATAAAACGCTGCTGATCGAACTGCCCCGCTGGGTACGTGAGTACCGACACCTGCACGTCGAAACCCGCTACCTCGCCACGCCACGCAAACGGCGACGATGCCGCCCGGTTCTGTGTAAAATTGGGCCGTGCGTTAATCGCATCCTGAACACCGATGGGGTCGTCGGATTCAACCAGCAACTCAACCGTATCGACCTCGATGGCCCGCCGCAACACCTGCCCGCTCACCTCCACGCGCCCCAGGGGGGCCAGTTCGTCGCAGAGCAGTTGGGCCAGCCGGTCGGCCTTGTCCATGCGCACCTTGCCCGACTGGCTCTCCAGAAACAGAATGCTTTCGAGGATGTTCTGCTGGGCTTTTTCGCCGAAGCCTTTGATGGCCGCTACCCGCCCCGTTTCGGCGGCCTGCCGCAGGTCGCGCAGGGTTTCGAGGCCCAGTTCCTGCCAGAGCGTTTTGATTTTCTTCACGCCAAGCCCTTTGATCCGAAACATGTCGAGCACGCCCGGCGGGGTCTGAGCCAGTAGCTCGTCGAGTTCGGCCAGGTGGCCCGTGTCGGCAAATTCGCGGATCTTGCCGGCAACTGCCTTACCCACACCGGGCAGTTTGGTCAGTTCCGCAACGGGTTGCTCAGCCAGGTCGAGGGTTGTTTTTTCGAGCGAAAACGCCGCCGATGAAAAGGCGCGAATGCGAAACGGATCGCCATCGTGCAGTTCCATCAGCCGAGCCGTCAGCTCGAGCATATCGATGATGTCAGAATTTGTCATGAGTTGGGAAATCGTTGTGCAAATTACGCCATTCCGGTTTAGCTCGGCAGGGGCGTTGGGCATTGTCGTCGGGATAAACCCGCCTGCTTCACCACCGCTTTTGGCCAACTGACCACTACCTGGCGCCCGCCGGAACGACCACGCCTTCCTTTTCCTTTCCATAGATTGACGACTGATCGCCCCACTCATGAACTTCCGCTTGCTGCTGACAGTCACGGCCCTGCTGGCTCTGCCTGTGCTGTACATATTGAATGAAGACATTAGCCTGCGGCCGTTGAATCCGCACGACCATATCATTCAGAATGGGCTGACCTACGCGGCGCTGCTGCTGTTTACGTACCTGAACCACACCGTCTTTGTGCCTCGGCTGTATCTGACGGGGCGCTACCGGCGGTACGTTGGTGTGGTGGCGCTGTCGCTGTTTATGACCGCCTGGCTACCGCACCGCATCGAACAATGGACGTTTTTACAATGCCCCGACAAACCGACGCTCCTTGGCTGGGCGGGCCAGCTGCTTTGGAAAGAAAACCTGTTTCACGCAACGCACAGGCACCACGGCCCACCAGATGGTCGAGCTTTTTCGGGTGAAAAACAGCCTCCAGGCGAAGGGCCCGTGCGGCGCAATTTTCGGTCGGGCCCCTACATGGCTACGTTGCCTGTCAAGCTGGCCATTATCGTGTTGCTGGGCAGCGTGAGCACGCTGGCATCCGTTTCGGTACAGACCCAGAATCGATTACGGCAGGTGGAGACCGACCAACTGCAAACCGAATTGCGGCAGTTGAAAGCGCAGATTCACCCGCACTTTTTGTTCAACACGCTCAACAGCATCTACGCGCTGGCGATTCGTAAGGACGACCGCACGGCCGATACCATCGTGAAGCTGGCCGAATTTATGCGTTACATGATCCGCGATGCCCATCAGCACCGGGTTCCGTTGCAGAACGAACTTAATTACCTGCACAATTACATCGACCTGCAGCAGGCCCGCCTGCGCGACGCCGTGACCCTGCAAGTCGCCATTGATCACGATGCGGCGGGCAGGCAAATCGCACCCCTCATTCTGTTTACGTTTATTGAGAATGCCTTCAAATACGGCGTCAACCCCGACGTACCCAGCACGATCCGTATTCGGATTGCCATCGAAGGGCCACGGCTGACCCTGCACGTTTTTAACCGAAAAGTGCCGACTAATCAGCTCGACGAGTCAACGACGGTCGGGGTGCAGAACGCCCGGGATCGGCTCCAATTACTTTATCCCAATCGGCATCAACTCCGGATTGACGATGCTGCCGACACGTTTACCGTCGATTTAACGATGCAACTTACATGATGCAGGCCATTGCTTTAGACGACGAACGCCCCGCGCTGGAGGTGATTGAGGCGTTCTGCCAGCGACTCGATACGGTCCAGCTGGACCAGACGTTTACCCGACTTGGCGACGCCCGAACGTACTTGGCTCAGCAGCGGGTCGATCTGTTGTTCCTGGATATCAATATGCCGGCGGGCTCGGGTATCGAGTTTGTCAGAAGCCTGCAGCCCGCGCCCCTCGTCATCTTCACGACCGCCTACAGCGATTACGCCGTGACGAGTTATGAACTGTCGGCGGTCGATTACCTCCTGAAGCCATTCACCTTCGATCGGTTTCGACAGGCCGTCGATAAAGCGTGGCAACAGCATCAGCGGCTGACCGGCCCGCTGGCGCCAGAGGCCGAGTATGTGGTGTTTCGGGTTGATTACAGCCTGATCCGGGTGGCGCTGGCGGACATCGTGTTTGTTGAGGGCTTGGATAACTACCTGAAGATCCACTTCGTTGGGGCCAAGCCCATCGTGGTGCGGCTGACTATGAAAGCGATGATCGAGAAGCTCCCGACCGATCGGTTTGTGCGCATACATCGGTCCTTCATCGTTGCGCTGGCGCGGGTCAGATCCGTACGGAATAAGCTGATCGCCATTGGTGATGAAGACCTGCCACTGAGCAGTACCTACGAACGAGACTTCTTCGCGCTGTTCGATAAGGAGTGAGGGCTGCCCCTCATTGTTGACCCTCTTTACCCCAACATTTGGCCGGTTCGTCCCTAAACGGGAAAACTACTCAACACTATTCGTCTGAGCAGCGTAATTGGACACATAAAACCCCCTACGCTATGACGATCACCTTCCCTGTGAAACCGCTGCTGCTGGCCAGCCTGCTGGTTGGCTTTGTTGGCTTTGACGCCTGCAAGCAGGACACCACCACGACCGTTGCGCCTACCTCGGCTACTGTTTCGGCCCTGAACTGCGGGTCTGCTACGTTCTCAACCACCGCCGTCAGCGGCGCGGCCTATACGGGCACTGTCACCGTGCCGTACACGGGTGGAAACGGTATTGCCTATACGGCGGGCACCGCCATTGCTTCGACGGGCGTGACGGGGCTCAATGCCACGCTTCAGGCAGGTACGTTAACGAGCAGCAGCGGCAACCTGACGTACAGTGTCAGCGGTACGCCGTCGGGGGCGGGAACGGCTACGTTTGCGCTCACCTTCGGCGGACAGACCTGTAACCTGCCCCTGACGGTCAGTTCTCCCAGTTCGGGTACTACGTCGGGCACGGCATCGTCTACTATTACGGCGGTGATGGCGGTAACGACGAGCGCCAACACCAGTTGCGCCAGTGCGACCGGCCTGGCCAAAATTATCTGCCTGACGGAGGCGTTCAAAGCGACCTTGAGCAGCACGCAGTTGGCCGCCACGCAGCTTAGCTACAGCAAAGCCAACGCCCAAAAATGGTCGAATCTGCCCGCCTCACTGTCGAGCCGCATTGGTATTAACCTGGGAGCGTTAAACGCTACTCAGCTAGCGGCTGCCCGCGATTTGCTGGTGGCGCTACTGGCATTGGGAGGAACCAATGAAAGCTACGACGAAATGCTGGGCAACCTGGTGGCCGACGATTACCTGGCGACTGCTGGTGGTGGCTCAGGCTACGGAGCGGGTAATTATTACCTGTCAATTCTGGGAACGCCCAGCGCCACGGGCCTGTGGTCAATCCTGTTTACGGGGCACCATTACACCCAGCCCTACACCTTCAATGCAGGGCAGCTAACCGGCGTCACGCCCGCTTTCCGGGGGGTAGAACCCGCCTCTGTCGTGACGTCGGGTACCCGCAGTTACCAGCCGTTCGAACAGGAGCGGTTGGCCTTTGCGGCGATGCTGACAGCGCTGAGCAGCACAGAGCAAACCACCGCCAAGCTGTCAACGACGTTTTCAGACCTGGTGCTGGGGCCGGGGAAAGACGCGCAGTTTCCGGCCACGAGAGTGGGCCTTCAGGTGGGTACGTTGAGCGCCGACAAACAGGCCTTGGTGCTAAACGCCATCAAACTGTACGTCAACGATCTGGAACCGGCCACGGCGGCGACTATCCTGACGAAATATACCTCGGAGCTGGCCAATACCTACATCGCTTATTCGGGTACGACCGGCGTGGCGACCCAAAATGATTACGTGCGAATTGACGGACCTAATGTCTGGATTGAATTCTCGTATCAGGGGGGCGTGATCATCCGCAACACGCCGCACCCGCACTCGGTCTGGCGCGACCGCACGGGCGATTACGGCGGTAATTAGCCTGATTGACCGGTGCATGACGTCGGCGATACGAATGTCATGCACCGGCCCCTAACTCAGTTTGTAGAGTACATTTCTTCATAAAATATGGCAGCATTAACCAAGGCCGGCAGTGGCCTGTTCATTGTAACGGCGCTGGCGCTGGGGTGTAAATCAACAGAGAGTTCAACGGTTACGCCCGGGGCTTCGTCGGCCATCACGGCGGCGCTGGCTACCACCAGCAGTACAAACACCAGCTGCGCTTCGTCGACTGGTGTGGCGAAAGTGGTCTGTTTGACCGAGGCGTTCAAAGCGACCTTGAGCAGTAGCCAGCTGTCGACCGTGCAGCTCAGCTACAGTAAAGCTAATGCCCAGAAATGGTCGAACCTCCCTGCCTCGTTATCCGGCCGGATTGGTATCCGACTCGATGCGCTCAGCGATACGCAATTGGCTGCTTTTCGCAATCTGATGGTGGCTGTGCTGGCGGTGAGCAACCCGGAAGAAGGGTACGACGAGATGCTGGGTAACCTGGTGGCCGACGATTACCTCGGTAGTATTGGCGGGGGCTCCGGCTACGGGGCGGGCAATTTCTACCTGTCAATTCTGGGAACGCCCAGTGCCACGGGCCTGTGGTCTATCTTGTTTACAGGGCACCATTACACCCAACCCTACACCTTCAATGCAGGGCAGCTAACCGGCGTCACGCCCGCCTTCCGGGCGGTAGAACCGTCGACGGCAGTGTCGGCCAACAGCCGCACGTATCAGCCCATCGAGCAGGAACGACAGGCCTTTGCGGCCTTATTAACAGCTCTGAGCAGTAGCGAGCAGGCTACGGCCAAGCTGTCGACGACGTTCTCCGATGTGGTGCTGGGACCGGGCAAAGATGGACAATTCCCATCCGCGAAAGTCGGCGTGCGCGTGGGTACGTTGAGTACCGACAAACAGGCGCTGGTACTGAACGCCATCAAACTGTACGTCAACGACCTGGAACCGGCCACGGCGGCGACGGTGCTGGCCAAATACACCGCTGAACTGGCTAACACGTATATCGCTTTCACGGGCAACACGAACGTAACGGCCCAAAACGATTACATTCGGATCGACGGTCCGAGTGTCTGGATCGAGTTTTCGTACCAGGGGGGCGTGATCGTTCGTAACGCTCCGCACCCGCACTCGGTCTGGCGTGACCGCACGGGCGATTACGGCGGTAATTAAGACAAGGACCACGGTATGATGAATGGCGGACAAGCGCTAATAAGGCGTGTGATGGGCCTGATCCGATTAGCCTTGTGCATGGTTCCTTGGGTATTGGGTCTGCTGGGTCAATCGGTTACGGCCCATCCCATGCCCAATTCGGTGGTGCTGCTCAATGTGCACGCTGACCGCATCCGCGCGGAGCTACAGATTCCATTGAGCGAACTGCAACCGGCGTTTGGACGAGCTGTGAACGATTCGGCCAGTCAACTGATCGACGCACTGAGCCCTCAACTGCGGGCGTACCTGGTTCGCCACATCCGGCCCCAAAGCCCCAACGGGCGCTTCTGGACCGTAACGGTGGGTACGTTGTCGATGCAGGAGACGCAGAACCCCATCAACGGCACCTACCGCGAACTGATTGCACAGGTGCAGATGGTGCCCCCACCCGGTGCCGACGTGCGGCAATTCAGTTTTCAGTACGATGCCGTGCTGCATCAGGTCGTCACGCATAAAATTCTAGTATCGGTGCGGCAAGATTGGGAGCGGGGGCAAGTGGCGGAGCAGGAACCCGCTCAGGTGGGCGTTATCGAACTGGATATCGTCAACAATCGCATTTTGCCGCTACCCGTCAAGCTGGAGGGCGGTAGCGTCTGGACAGGCTTCCGAAGTATGATCGCGCTGGGTGTTGACCACATTGCCGATGGGACCGATCACCTGCTGTTTCTGCTGGTGTTGCTGCTCCCCGCGCCGCTTCTGCGGGCCGAAAACCGCTGGGGACGCTTTGGGGGTATACGTTACAGCCTCACCCGGCTGCTCTGGATCGTGACCGCCTTCACGGTGGGGCATTCCATCACGCTGCTACTAGGGGCGTTGGGGTGGGTACGGTTACCGTCGCAGCCCATCGAAGTGCTCATCGCCGTGTCGATTCTGGTTTCGGCCCTGCACGCCTTTCGCCCGCTCTTTCCAGGCCGAGAAACCTGGGTAGCGGCGGGTTTCGGTCTGGTGCACGGGTTAGCTTTCGCCACGACACTCACCGATCTTTCGCTCGATGCCGGGCGTATGGTATTGAGTATCTTGGGCTTTAACCTGGGTATCGAACTGATGCAACTGATCGTAATCGCGCTGACGATCCCGTGGTTGATGCTGCTGAGCCAAACGCCAGTCTATGGCTGGGTACGTCGTGGCGGCGCGTTGTTGGCCGCGGTGGCCGCAACCGCCTGGCTGGTGGAGCGCATCACGCAGCACCCAAACGGCGTGACTAGGCTGGTTGAACGGGTGGTGATCTACGCACCGTATGGACTGGCTGTCTTGGCCGGTATGGCTCTATTGCTGACCTATCAGACTCGGCAGCAAAGGCAGCGAGCCTAGCGGTTAAGCACAGCATAGGGCGTCGGTATGTGTCCGTTTACTGGTAAATTGTCGTAAGTTGCTTGCCGAATGACCCCTGGGCCATGACGTACTCAACCAGACCCACAGACTCTATTGAAGCGGCCATCGAGGCGCTGAGCCAATTGCCGCGCTATTCGATCGGCCGCACCGTTGGGAACACCATCGTGGTGCCCAACGCCCGCGTTAGCAGTCAGCACGCTACGCTGATCCGTTGCTCCGACCAACTCTATGTGCTGGAAGATCTGGCCAGCAAACATGGCACCTTCGTCAACGACACGCGCATTACCCGCAAACTGGTTGGGCCGGACGATACCCTCCGCTTTGCCGACAGTCCTTTTTCCCTGGCTGACCTGCTGCAACAAGTGCCGACGCCGGGTCCGGTACAGGTGGGCCGCTCTACGCTGGTGCCCCAAACGTCGCCATCGTGGTCGGCCGGGGCGGCAACGTACCCAGCCGACCACGATGCGCTTGACTTTCGGGCGGCGTTTGCTGAACTGAAAGCTGTTTTTGACCAATACCCCAAACTGCGGCGCGACTGCCGAAACCGCGATAAAATGATCCGCACGGGCAGCGTCATTGTCTCGTCGGTGGTGGGTGTGAGTGCCGTGCTGGCCTCGGGTGGGGCGTTGGCGGGCTTCGGGTTGTTGCAGGTGCTATCGGGTGCCGGGTTAAGCATGCTCATTCCGACACTCTGCTCTACGTTGCTTTCGACCGACGAAAAGCTCGAACTGATCGACAAGACGTATCGTGAGCGTTACCGCTGCCCCAACCCAACCTGCCGCGATCCGTTTGGTATGCGCGAATGGGAACAGCTGGCTCAACAGAAAAGCTGTCGTCGTTGCAAGGCCATCTGGGCCGACTAAGCCGCCCCGCCCGACCCCTTACCTTTCGGGCTAACTAACGATACACGGCAACGCTTACTCCTTTATTCATGGACCAGGACTCTACCTATCTACAATGGCCGGGCGACCCGGCAATGACCAGTAGCACCTCGGATGGGGTTCGGCGGCGCGTTGGTATTTCGGCGGCAGCTTTGCTACTGGGCGGCGGCGCGGCTTTGGGCCTGATTCCGCGCGCTGGCCAGTCGCCCCAACCACCGGCTACCCCGACTGGTGAGGCGGCCTCGTTGCCCCCCAGTGCCGCCGTGGCTACCACTGTCGATGATTCGATGCCGTTCGGGGAAGCGTTTGCGGCGGCGCGAGCCGAGGTTGGCCCTGGCGGCGTCTTCCGCTGGCACGGACAGGCCTACAACACGTTCTGGCAGGAAGAATGGGCCGATCTGTCGCTGGCGCAACGGCAGGAATACGCCGAACAGGTGCTCAACACGGAACTACCCGTTCGGCAGATCGCGGCAGCTGACGACTGGAACGTACCGGGCCAAACCGTTGCGACAATGGGCAAACCAACCGTGATTGAAGGGTATGTAGCTGGTCGCCGGGTGATGGGAGTCGACGATGACAACGACGGCACAATCGACGCGCTCGTGATTGCGGGCGAGGATGGCACCACTTACAAAGTGGTGGATCGGACCGGCGATGCGGGCCTGGATACCTTATACGAGTACGACACCGTGGCTGGCGAATACCAATTGCTCCACGCGCTGCCAACCCCCACGGTGCTTACCAACGGGCAATTGAGTGCCAATCTCGAGGAAGCCATGTCGAGGCAGGTCATCAACGATCTGCTAGCCGACAAACTCCCCTCAGCTGCCCACCTCCAGCCGGCTGTCCACGTCAACGTGCCCCACGACGCCCATGACGACGACGTCGATGACTCCTACATCAACAATGGCGATGTCGACGACATGGACGACCCGCCACATGACCATGACTCTGAGTAAGATCAGCCTGATGAATTGCCAGCACTGTGGTCGAAAGATCATGCTGCGTCCGGCCGATCTGGAACGGGGCTTCATCGTTTGTTCGCACCTGAACTGCGGTGCTACCAACCAACTCACACCAACGACCGAATACGACCCCCAACTGGCCATTGATCTGCCCGAACACGGCCACCTGACGTACCTGAACGACCCGACGGTAGTGCTTCGGCTGAAGTTGGGCCTCAACGTGCTGGGTACCAGCGACTCATGCAGCGCCCGCGTGGCACGGTACCTGCACCGGGGACGTTGCTACATCAGTCGGCGCCATTGTTCAATTACCGTCGCTTTTGACCAGTGGACCGGTACGTTGCGGTACCAGCTTCAGGATGGAGCTGCCGACCCGGCGGCTGGACCGACTACGCATAAGCCCAGCCTGAACGGCACCCTGCTCAATGGACAGCTGTTGCGGCCGGCTGAGATGATCGACGTGAATGATGGCGGCCTGATTTCACTCGGCGGGGCCGATTCATTCCAACTATCACACGCCAAAATTGATCCTATCCTTCGCGAAACGTACCGAATCGATTCTGACTTTAACGCCGACCTGACGCAGTGAACTACACGCTCCAGCCTCCCTGCGGGTTTTCGATGATCGGCGGCCGCCCGACGAATCAGGATGCGCTATGGCCGCCGGTGGGTCAGGCCAACTCCGCCACTCGTCTGTTTGTCCTATGCGATGGCATGGGCGGCGCTGATCGGGGCGAGGTAGCGAGCCGGTTGCTGACCGAAGCGGTAGCGCATTACGTTGCGGCCTGGAACAACCCGGTTCTAGACAGCGTACACCTGCAATCGGCCATTGATATGGCCTACGAGGCGTATGCCTTTTTCATGAATCAGCATCCAACTATCAACCGAATGGGGGCCACACTGGCAATCCTCCAGTTGCACGAGCGCGGGGCATCGCTGGCGCACATGGGCGATAGTCGCGTCTACTGGCTGCGCAACGGGCAGGTTCTCTTTCGGACCATGGATCATAAACGCGTCAACGAATTGGTCGAAACCGGCGTGCTGACAGCCCAACAGGCCCGGAACCACCCGTGGCGCAATCGCCTGAGCCGCGCCGTGCTCATGCA
Source organism: Fibrella aestuarina BUZ 2 (assembly GCF_000331105.1). Lineage (NCBI taxonomy): Bacteria > Pseudomonadati > Bacteroidota > Cytophagia > Cytophagales > Spirosomataceae > Fibrella > Fibrella aestuarina. The sequence continues at coordinate 3,299,050 of NC_020054.1, forward strand.
CCGCGACCCGGCGGGCCTGCATCGGTCGGCGGCGCAGCCAGACCTGCTGCTGATCGACGACCTACAGCCGGGCGATTACTTCTTTCTGTGCACGGATGGCGTATTGGAGCACCTCGACGATGAAACCATAGCCGCTATCCTGGCAACCGACGATACCGACCCTGTAAAGCTGGATACGCTGCTGGCAGCCTGTAACCAACGTACCCAAGATAACTATTCGGCCTATCTGGTTCGGCTCGAAACCGTCGAATCTGACGTGGTGTCACTCACAAAACCTACACCGGTAGCCAATGAAAAAGCCTAACCACATACACGCGTGGCTGCTTGGCCTTGGCCTATGCCTGGGGTTGCAATCGGTATGGGCGCAGGGCCAGACGTACGCCGTCGTTGTGGGTATCGCCGACTACAAAGCCCTGACGTACCAGACTGGCGATCTTCGCTACGCCGATCAGGATGCCCGGCGGGTCGCGGCGTTTCTGGCCAGTCGGGGAGGGGGGCAGGTAGCACCGGCCCGGTTGCGGCTGCTGACCAACCAACAGGCAACGGGGGCCGGCATCCGGTCGGCAATGAAACTGTTTACCCAGGCCAAACCAACGGACCGGATTGTCCTGTATTTCTCGGGGCATGGTCTGACCGATAGCTTTGTGCCCTACGACGTGCGCCCCGACGACCCCGCGTCGCTGTTGACCTACGCCGACATCAAGGCGGCCTTTCGGGCGTCGGCTGCCGGCGTAAAGCTATGCATCGCCGACGCCTGCCTGTCGGGCAACCTGACGCGGCCCGTCCAGCCCACAGCGCAGTCGGCAAAAGCGACGCGAATGACCGCGTCTGGCACGAATGTAGCGATGCTGCTTGCCAGCCGATCTACCCAAATGGCCGTCGAGGATAAGCAGTTGCTGGCGGGTACATTTACATACTTTTTATTGAAAGGATTACAGGGGGAAGCGAATAGTGATAGGGATAATGTACTGACTATTAAGGAGTTACACGATTACGTAGTGCCCCGCGTTAGAAAGTTATCCAAAGGGAAGCAATCGCCGGTTTTTTATGGACGGTTTTCCGATACATTGCCATTAGCGTATTTTTGAGGATTGGTATACAAATAACTTGTACACTGAGGGCATGACTCCACACATCGATACGTTCGCCGACTTCAAACGCCGATACCCCATTCGGCCCGCCGACCCGGCCACCTGGCTGGGTAGCGGCTCATATGGGCGAGTCGTTAAAGTCGAGGATCAGGTCGAGACCGAGTGGGTCGCTATTAAAATCAGTGAATTCAAAGGCGAAGACAGCCAATCCCTGCGGGCGGAGGTTGAACTGGCCCAACGCATCCCCCGGCACACCAACATTGCCCGTTACGATCGTTGCTACCGCTTCGAAACCGATGCCAGCGTAAGCGATTTCGCGGTGATGAAGTATTACCGCGATGGCAATCTGGCCAATCTACTGAAGCATCAGAAGCTGACTGCCACTGAGGTGTATGACCTCACGAAAGGCATCTTGCTGGGGCTGCAACACCTGCACCGTCAGCGCATCGTACACCGTGATTTCAAGCCCGCCAACATCCTCATCTCCCGCGATAACCAGGGGCGGCTGGTGCCTAAAATTGCGGATTTTGGCCTTAGCAAGCTGGTCAATGGGGAGGCCGCGCTCGATCAGTCTGATTTTGACCTCAGCGATGGTCGCGGTACCCCGTCTTACAAAGCACCCGAGCAAATCGAAGGCGGCCGGGTGAGTTACAACCTCGATCTGTGGGCGTTCGGCGTGGTGCTCTACGAAATGCTGGTGGGCGAGAAACCCTTCGGTGCCGATCGCCCCGCCGACAGTGAGCAACGGGCGCGCCGTACCGTCGAGCAGAAGATCATGGCCGCGCGCCTGCCGGCCAAGGTGGAGCAGGTAGCTGAACCATACCGCACCATCATCAAACGGTGCCTGGTGCGCGATCTCTACCAGCGGGTCCGTCGGGCTGATGAACTGCTGGCGTTGCTCGATGGCGTGGCCAACGAACAGCCGAGCGAGTCGGTACCAGTGCCGGGCAACGTACCTGAGCGCGCGCCAGACGAGCCGACCGACCTGTTTAAGGAGGAGCAAACCGATCTGTTCGGCCAGACCGAACCGACTGACCTTCGCACGGAGCTGGCCGTTGAGCCAACCGAACACATCGCAGACACTGCTGCTATCCCCCCGCGGGCGAACGTACCTGAAGCGAAACCAACCCAGCGCCAGGGTCGGCGGAACACGTGGCGAATGGCATTGCCGGCGGCGTTGCTGCTGGCTGGGCTTGGTATCTATTTGTACGTAGCCCGCAATCGCAGTCTGGCTACGCCTAATCAGAAAGCGACCAACGGCTCTAATCTGGTCGATACTCGGTCGGGCGGCGCCAACGAGCCGATTGCCCTGCTGACAACGATGGCCTCGGCCAGCACGGCCGCCTCATCGCCAAACACGGTGGTCGATCAGTTGTTGCAACAGGCCCGTACGGCTTTTTACCGCGAGCAGTACCCGCAGGCCGTGCTATTGGCCGATAAAGGCTTGCACGAGGCGCCACAGCGGCAGGAACTGATTCGGCTGAAATCGCTGGCTCTGGAACGTCTCGCCGCCAGGCCAACGGCAACTGCTCCGGCCAGGCCAACGCCCGCTACGGCGGCTACAGCCAACAGCCAGGCACCTGCACTGGATAGCCATGAAACCCTGCTGGCCGCGCAACAGGCGCAGCGCAACTACGACCAGCTCATCGAGCGCGGTACCAGCGCCATCACCAACGGAAACCGGAAAGCCGAAGCGATCACGGCCTTTTCAGAAGCACGCGCGCTGGCCGATAAGTACAAGCTAAACACCGAGCGCGGTCACGAACGATATATGTTTTACATGGAAAAAGGCGACCGGATTTTTGACCGCGACGAACGGGAGGGCGCCCTTTTATGGTATCAGGTGGCGCAATCCATTGAGAACACAGCGGAACTAAAAGCCAGGATCAAAAAATGCTCTCAGTTGCAGTAAGTGACCACTATGCTCTTTTTTCTACGTCAATACAGTCTGTTTTTCGCGCTGCTGGTAGCCTGGCCTCAGTTGGCCACAGCCGCCGTGCCCGTTGCGCATACCAGGGGTAGTGGTGGCTACATAGATGAGGAGTATGACGCCTACCGGCGGAAGGGCGACGCCTTTTTTAAAGCAGGTCGCTACAGCGAGGCTCGTCAGCAATACCAGAACTGTCTGGAAGTGCCCGGTTTCGAGAATGACGAGTACGCCAAAGGGCGCATCGAAGTAACGACCCGCTGCCTGGCACTGCTGCAACAGGCCGACGACGCCCTGCAAAATCAGAATGATACGCTCGTTGTACAAACGCTGCAACAGGTGTTGGCCCTGAATCCAGCTGACGAACTACTGATAAGCCGAATCACCGAGCATTACGAACTGGAAGGCAATACCCTGTTTGCTGCCGACCGGTTAATGGAGGCGCGTACGTACTATGTGCGCGCGGCTGGGTACGCCAAACAAGTTCGTAATCGGTTGAAAATGAGTACGCTAGAAACCCAGATTCGGGCTATCGATATTCGCTTGGAGCAACTCGAAAACGAACGGGAAGTCTTCTTGCGGGCCTCGCCCCGTAAACTTCCCAAAACGATTCCGGCCGTGCCGGTGAAAAGTCGGGTTGACCCAACGAAGCCACTACTGAAGATCAGCCTCGCTGTCCTAACCGCCGGGTCGGGTTTATTGGCGTATAGCCTGCGGCGTGATTTTGAAGACAAGAAAGAGGTTGTGGAGCGACTAGGCGCCGAGCTCGACCCGGATAACAAAGGGATCAAGCCCGATCAGTTTCCTGCGTATCGTGAGGCTGCCGAACAAGTCCGAAAGGCGTATGAGCAGCAGGGTCTTTACCGGATTTGCCTGGGTGTCGCTACCGCAGCTATCCTGGGCGAGGCCTACCTGTTTCTGCACAAACCGCAGCCCCGCCCGACCAGTTTTTTCTGGCGGCCGTCGGCTACCAGTTATGGTTTAACGATCGGCTATCGATTCTGACTGTCATGTGCTAAATTTACCGTCAGTTACGTTTGATTGCCTTATGATGCGCCGTCACCCTATCTTCAACGCTGCCTTCTGCCTATTGATGGCCTGTGCCTGGCTTTGGGGATGCGGCGCCTGGGAACTGCCGCCGCTGAAAACGCAGCGTATTTGCGAGAAACCAGGTGCGAAACTCATCGTCGACGCCAATCAGCTTCAGGTAAAATTATCGCTGGGTGAAACCCACGACATCGACAGTGTGCGCTGGGATTTCGGCGACGGAACCACCCAGAAGACCAACGCACAGATGAGCGTGTCACGTACCTACTCGGTTCCCAATACGTATACGGTCAACGCGATCCTGATCAACACCTGTGGCGACCAGATTCCGCTTTCGCAGGTGGTTAAGGTAACCAACGTGGTGAAACCCTCCATTGTAACGCTGGAAGACCCGGATTTTTTGTATACAACAGCCCGTGTGCGCGTTCAACTGGTTAGTACCGGCAATGCGGCCATCACCCGTTATGGCGTTTGCTGGTCGGCTACGAACCCGTCTCCGAGTATCGAAAACGGGGATAGCAGTACGGTCGGCTCCGTACCGACCCCGGCCGTCAATACCCCAATCACGGTGCCGCTGACTCGTTTGCAGGCCAATACCACCTATTGGTTTCGGGCGTTTGCCATGAACGCCGAAGGGCAGATCGGCTACGGCCTGACGCTCGATCGCCGCACCAACCGGTACCCTGAGTTTGCCATTGCCGACGTAAGCTGCACCGCCGATTGCTTTACGACAGCGCATATCAATTGGCGAACAACCGACCCTGGCTTTCCACCGGTCACGCAATATGGGCTGGCTTATTCACTCACCAATAGCCTCCCCGAGGTAACTACCGGCCCATTTGTAGAGGCAGGCGGCCCTAACGTACCCATTGATCTGTCGGGGCTGCTAACTGGCCGGTCCTACTACATGCGGCTCTACGCCCGGACTACGGCAGGGGTTTATTACGCACCGGGACCGGCAGTAGTCTATCAAACCCAAAGCGCGCTCAACCGGAACCTGGTACTTGATCTGCCGTTCTTTGATCCACAATTCAATGCCCCCTCGCTCAATGATCAGAGTGGGAATAACAACGACGGCACCCAGAAAAATGGGTTTCCCCTCTACACAACCGACCGGAAGGAGTTAGCCCAGCACGCGCTCCGGTTGCAGGGACGCCCCAACGACTATTGCTACGTGGCCGATGCACCCTCACTTCGCCCGGATGCCCCGTTGTCCATCAGTATGTGGTTTCAGGTGGGCACCCCCGCGGATACCATGGCGCTGTTCAGTAAAGCACGGTTTGCCGACGGATCCGGTGAGCAATACAGCTGCCTGCTGACCAACCCGGATTCGCCGACTGAACGCGCCATTAGTGTCTTTCTCAGGCCGGGGACGAATTGCCCGCGAGGGGAGTCCGCCAGAACCATATCAGCTGTGTATAAGGTCCCACCTTTTGCCTACAAAGGCTGGAACCACTTGGTGATGACCTTTGGCAACTCGGCTGGAAGTGTAGTCGTAACGCTCTACCTGAATGGCGAAAAGCTAAACATATATACCTATAGTGTGGCCGAGTTGCTGGCCAACGACTGCCAGTTCGGCGAACTGAAATTCGGCGCATGCAACGCCCGGACGGCCTATTATTTCAACGGCGCACTTGACGACATCCGGCTCTATCGGCGCGAACTGAGCGACTCGGAAGCAAAGGAACTGGCCAGTCAATAGGCTTCCATTAACTGCTCAACTCGCCGCGTAACGAAACGCCCAACTGCTGAGCAACCGTGCCGGGGTACGGAAATTGCCCCAGCAGTACCATCAGTTTTGTAATGGCGGCTTCGGTGGTCATATCGGCTCCGCTGACCACGCCAATCTGTTGTAAGCGCGTACTGGTTTGGTATTGCCCCTGCGTAACGCGGCCCCCTTCGCACTGCGACACGTTTACGATCACCACGCCCCGGCCAATGGTTTCGCTGAGGGCTTCGGCAAACCAGGGGTCTGTGGGGGCATTGCCCGCCCCAAAGGTTTCCAGCACAATACCGCGCAAACCCGGAATCGACAAAATCGCCTTGACGACGGCGGGGGTTATGCCGGGAAACAACTTCAGAATGGCCACCCGATCGTCGACTGCCGTTTGTATACCAAAGGGCTGACCAACGGCCTGCCGGGCAATGAAGGGCCGGTTATATTCGATACGTACCCCAGCCATCGCCAGATGCGGGTAATTTTCGGAATGGAAGGCGTTGAAATGAACGCTCTCCTGCTTCTTGGCCCGATTACCCCGCAGCAGCAACGAGTTGAAATAGAGGCAGACTTCGGGCACCACCGGGCGGCCATCCTGCCGGTCGGCGGCAATTTCGAGCGCCGTGAGCAGGTTTTCGCGGGCGTCGGTGCGCGCCACGCCGATCGGCAACTGAGCGCCCGTCAGAATCACCGGCTTACCCAGGTTTTCAAACATAAAGCTCAGCGCCGAGGCCGTGTAGGCCATCGTGTCGGTGCCGTGCAGGATGACGAAACTATCGAAGGCGTCGTAGTGGTCGTAGATAAGCTGCGCCAGACGTACCCAGACCGCCGGTTTCATATCCGACGAGTCGAGAATGGGCTCCAGCGTAATCAGGCTGATGTCGAAATCAAGGCGCTGAATTTCAGGCACCCGGTCAATCACCTGACTAAAGTCGAAGGGCATCAGTTGACCCGATTGCCGGTCGTAGACCATGCCGAGCGTACCGCCCGTGTAGATAACCAGCACCGACCCGGCCGGGTTAGGTGTTTTATTGAGTTGAAGCATGAAGTGTGTAAACCAGCCAGAGGCAGGCGGGCAACGAATTTAGAAAAAGGGCTGGTCGATATAGCCCAGATAGGCCGTGGGCAACAGCGCCGCGTGATAGTCGAGGATGGCCTCGCCCACGTTGGGATATAGATTCAGATCGGGCAGCGTATCGAGTGGCTGCCAGACAATGGCGCGGGCCGTGGTGTGTTCGGGGTTCAGGGCCGGATCGCCACCAAGCCAATCGCCCATGAACACGCAGTGTAGCACATCTTCGCGCCGCCCACCATTGTTGACGACCCCACAAAACAGCAGTTGCGATACCTGAATGCTAATGCCCAACTCTTCCTCCAACTCACGCTCGAGGGTCGCTTCCAGGTCTTCACCAGGGTCGGGGTTACCGCCGGGCAGCGCAAAAACGTCGGTGTCGCCGTAGCGGTAATGCATTAACAAAACGGAATCATTTTGGCGCAGAACAACAGCGGGACGAACTTTCATACGGTGAACGACTTCGTGGAAAACCAGACGTATCGGTGGCTGGCACCCATCACATGTCTCGGTACAGTAAGCTACAAATAAATTGGAATTTAGCCAAGGAAATGGCCAATATGGCCGAAAAAGTGCTTGGTGAGGAAATCCGAGGCAGCGGGGAAGTATGTAGTTTCATCGCTGGCCTTTTTGTGGAAATCATCTTGTAGATAGCAAGCTACCATGCGTCGTCTTTTTTGTACTGTTGGCCTATTGGCCGTTGCTTTCTGTGCTCAGGCGCAGGACGCGCTATTGATATTTTCCAAAACCAAAGGCTACCGCCACGCATCGATCGGGGCGGGCAAGCGCGCGATTATGAAGCTGGGTAGCGAGAACGGTTTCCGGACCGACACCACCGAAGATGCTTCGCAGTTCACGCTCGCCAACCTGAAGCGCTACAAAGCCGTGGTGTGGCTGTCGACCACCGGCGACGTGCTCGATTCACTGCAACAGCAAGCCTTTCAGCAATATATTCGGCAGGGGGGCGGCTACATTGGCGTTCATGCCGCTGCTGATACCGAATACGGCTGGCCGTGGTACAATCAGCTCTGCGGGGCCTACTTCCTGAGCCACCCCAAACAGCAGAATGCCGACGTGGTAGTGGTCAACAAAAAGCACCCCTCGACGAAAATGCTGCCTGATCGCTGGAAGCGGTTCGACGAGTGGTACAGCTACAAAAACATCGTTGAAGGCCCAACAGTGCTGGCCACGCTCGACGAAACCACCTACGAAGGCGGCAAGAACGGAGCCAACCACCCCATTGCCTGGTATCGTACGTTCGACGGGGGGCGCTCATTCTACACTGGTGGCGGCCACACCGACGAATCGTACACCGAACCCCTCTTCCTGCAACACCTCCTCGGCGGCATCCGCTGGACGATGGGGAAAAAATAAAGAGTGAACGAGCGAATGAGTGAAAGAGCGTTGACTGTAACAAACCACTCTTTCACTCATTCGCTCGTTCACTCTTTATTAAAGTGCCTTATAATCTTCGATCGCGGTGCGGATTACCTCGTGGGCTTCTTCGCGGCCGTAGATGCTGGCCAGTTCCATTACCGTGGGCTGGTCGGGCAGGTTTTTGTAGGTCAGGAAGTAGTGTTGCAGGCGGTCGATGATGCCGTCGGGCAGTTCGCTCAGGTCATTGAACGCTTCATACATGGCATCGCCTTTCAGCACGGCAATGATCTTGTCATCGGCCTCGCCTTTGTCGATCAGGCGGAAACCACCGATGGGGCGGGCCTGCAACAGAATGTCGCCGTGGGTGATGGTATATTCAGTCAGTACGCAGATGTCGAGCGGATCGCCGTCGCCTTCTTCGATGGTGCGGCCGGTTTTGTCGGAAGCCAGCTTGGCAATGCCATCGCCGCAGTAGGTCTGCGGGATGAAGCCGTACAGCGACGGAACGATGTTAGAATATTTCTGCGGACGATCGATTTTAAGGTAGCCGGTCTGCTTGTCGATTTCGTATTTGACCGTATCTGAAGGTACAATTTCAATGAACGCCGTCAGCAGGTCGGGGGCCGCGTCGCCGGGGGTAATGCCGTGCCAGGGATGCGCTTTCGACTGCGCCTTAACGGTGGTTTCGATTTCTTTGGTTGAGAATTCCGCTTGCATAATTGCTACTTGATAAAATTGTCTTATTCCGTGAAAGGGAAGGGCCTTAAAAACAATGTATCCCGGCAACCAGAACCCGTTAAGTGCTTCTTGCTGAAGCGGGTTATGATTGCCGGGATGGCCTGCGCGGCACGACTACCCGATTGATAACACAAAGATAAGACGAACCGGCAGCTAAACCGTCACTGTATCCGAGAAACCTATTTTTCGGGCAATTTGATACTCAGCGGTCCGGTTGGATGCCTGCCGGATATAGAGTTCCGCCAGGAAGCCCGCCAGGAAGAGTTGCACCCCTAAAACAATGGCGATCAGGGCGACATAAAACAGCGGATTATCGGTAGCATTCCGGTACCGCAGCCCCTGCGAAATATTGTACAATTTCTGGCCGACGATAACGACCGTACTGACCAGACCCAGGAAAAACGACAACGTACCCAGCCCCCCAAAGAAGTGCATAGGCCGCTTGCTGAATTTGTGGACGAAGGCAATCACCAGCATGTCGAGGAAGCCGTTGATGAAGCGCTCCAGCCCAAACTTGGTGCTGCCATATTTGCGGGCGCGGTGTTGAACCACCTTCTCGCCGATGCGGGTGTAGCCGTTCCAGTTCGCTACGATCGGGATGTTGCGGTGCATGTCGCCGTACAGGTTCAGCGATTTGACCACTTCCTGCCGGTAGGCTTTCAGGCCACAGTTGAAATCGTGGAGCTTGACGCCCGAAATCCAGCGGGCTACGCCATTGAACAGTTTGGTGGGCAGCGTTTTGGTAATAGGGTCGTAGCGTTTCTGCTTCCAGCCCGACACCAGATCGTAGCCCTGCTCGGTAATCATCCGGTACAACTCAGGAATCTCGTCGGGCGAGTCCTGCAAGTCGGCATCCATCGTGATCACCACGCGGCCCCGTGCGGCCTGAAAACCCACCTGTAAGGCGGCGGTTTTGCCCATATTTCGCGCAAACCGAATCGCCCGAACGTTCGGGTTGACTGACGCCAGCCGCTCGATCACGTCCCACGAGCGATCGGTGCTGCCATCGTCTATAAACAAGATTTCGTAGGTATAGGCCTGTTCCGTCACGACCCGAACAATCCAGTCGTGCAGTTCGGGCAGCGACTCGTCTTCGTTGAAGAGCGGAATCAATAAGGTGAGTTGCATTAGAAGCTTCGCTTTACTACACAGTGAACAATGCGCACTGTACAATGGTGCGTTTGGGCGAGGTAGGTACGTTACAGGCGCGAAACTACTGTGAAGGGGGGCATTCTGTACGATATGCCGTTCAAAAAATAAGGTAGTACGGCTGGAGTAGCGCCCGGAACTGGGCCGTGTAGGTCCGTCCGTCGGGTTCGTAAATGGCGAGGATCGCAGGGTTGACGGGGCCAGGTACGTTGCCGGACGAATCGGTAAACCGGAACCCCACCAGCTGCCGGAAAACGGGTTTCTGATCGTGATGGCGCAGGTGTAGTTCCGTGACGGGCACCAGGGTGGGCGAACCTGCGGCTGCCAATTGGCGCAACACGGCCATCTCGGGCGGGGGCAGCAATACCCACCACGTACCCGTGGGTGCCAGCAACCGCCGCACGGCCACCAGCAAATCGGCAAACGGTAGCTCGTCGGTATGCAGGGCGCGATTAACGGCCTTATCAGGCGAGCGCAACGAGTTGACGTAGAAGGGTGGATTAGTCAGGATGTGGTCGTATCGAAGGGGAGAAGGGCTGACCGCGGAAGGGGGATAAAACTGCTGGATGGCCGATTGATGCACGGTAATGCGGTCGGCAAACGGGCTGGCAGCTACGTTGTCGGCCGCCTGTTGGGCGGCGGCCTCGTCCAGTTCCACGGCGTCGATTTGGGCATTCGGGTTGCGCTGAGCGGCCATGAGCGCCAGCAGCCCCGTGCCTGTTCCAATGTCGAGCAGGTACGTTCCCGCCTCGATCTGCGCCCACGCTCCCAGCACACAGGCATCCGTACAGACTTTCATCGCCGTGCGATCCTGCTGAATCGTGAACTGCTTGAAGCGAAACATGGGGTAGGCTAGTGTTTGGCGTTGAACGTTTGATGGTGGCTCACGCGTTCTCGGCTTTCGCCGGCCAATATCAAACGTTAACTACTAACCATCAAACCTACTTGTTCTTCCGCTTATTGCGCCAGTACTTGAAATCGGAAGTAAGGTTTTCGAGGTAAAACGATGGTCCGATCGACAGGTATAGCCCCGAGTAATTGATGTTACTGTCGGGTACGTCGCGTTTCAGAATGAACCGGTAACCCGTGAGCACGTTGAAGCCAAACCAGTGGATGGGCCGAATACCGAACAGCACCGGAAACTGGTAGGACGCCGAGATGCCCACACCAGCCGGAATGAAAACGCCTCGCGCCACTTCCCCTTCGCGCGTTTGATCGCTGATGAGTTCGTAGCGGGAATGCCCATAGCCAATCTCGAGCGGCAGACTCACTTCGATGGCCTTTTTGCGGTAGAGATAGGGTTCGAAATAGAGCGTGGCAATCCGCAGATACCGTTTGACCGACTCCGACGTATTGGGCAGCAGCCCCGGCCGGTCGAGGGTTTGGTTTAAGAAGTAAAAGCCCGCTCCCGCCTTGAAGGCCGCCCGCAGGCCACCCGGCTCGTGTTGCTTACGGGTCGGATACAGGAAGCCCGCCCGGATGCCATATACGCTGACGGGTACCCGCTTGCCGTTGTCGTTGCGGGTGTCTTCGAAAAAGTAAAACCGCTGATCGGTCGAGGCCGTGAAGGTGAGGGACTTCGGCTTCTCGACGCGTAGATTGACCGTGTCGGGCGACTGACCCGCGTTGGTGGTCAGGTTGGTTGGTTTACGAATATTGACTTGCGTTTGGGCAAGGGTCGCTTTGTAACTACCCATCCAGACGATACAGAGTAAAACAAAGCGCCATAGACTGGTCATAATCGGTGAGAACAGAGATGTAGTGATGTGAACAGAACCAACCGACAGCGCAATGGTTTTAATGCCTAATTGAGTGGCGTCGACATGATAAAGCCGCTGTAGGGCGTTATTACGTTATCCCACAACGGCTTTATCAAGATGAAACGCTTTGTTCCGTACTGCCTGCTCGCCAGCCTGCTTTGCCTTTGGGGCTGCGGCCCTGTTTTCACCACGTCCGGCTCCCGGCCCAACTACCCGCACGACAACGGGAAACACAAAGGCTGGTATAAACACGGGCGGGGGCTGCCGCCGGGGCAAGCCAAAAAACGAGGCTGGTAACCCTACATATTCCGTCGGTATTGCCCGCCAACGGCATACAGCGCTGCGCTCATCTGGCCCAGCGAGCAAACTTTGGCGGCTTCCATGAGTGAGGCAAACAAATTACCGCCGGTCAGGGCCGTGTGCTGAAGCTGTTGCAGCGCTGTTTCGGCGTCGGCCCTGTGCCGTTCCTGAAAGGCTTTGACATTGTCGACCTGCGCGCGCTTTTCGTCGTCGGTGCTACGAATAACTTCGGCGGGCGTAATCGTGGGTGACCCGTTGGGGTCGAGGAACGTATTGACCCCGACGATGGGCAGTTGCCCGTTATGCTTCAGCATTTCGTAGTGCATCGACTCTTCCTGAATCTTGCTGCGCTGGTACATCCGCTCCATCGCACCCAACACGCCGCCTCGCTCGTTGATCGCCAGAAACTCCTGATACACGGCCTCTTCAACCAGATTAGTCAGCTCGTCAACGACAAACGAACCCTGCAACGGATTTTCGTTCTTGGTTAGCCCGAACTCCCGGTTGATCACCAGCTGAATGGCCATGGCCCGCCGCACCGACTCTTCGGTGGGGGTGGTGATGGCCTCGTCGTAGGCATTGGTGTGCAGCGAGTTGGTGTTGTCGTAGATCGCCAGCAGCGCCTGCAAGGTCGTGCGGATGTCGTTGAACGCGATTTCCTGCGCGTGGAGGCTCCGGCCTGAGGTCTGGATGTGGTATTTCAGCTTCTGGCTGCGATCGTTGGCCCCGTACTTGTGCTTCATCGCTTTGGCCCAGATGCGCCGCGCCACCCGGCCCAGCACCGTGTATTCCGGGTCCATGCCGTTCGAGAAAAAGAACGACAGGTTCGGGGCAAAATCGTCGATCCGCAGGCCCCGGCTCAGGTAGTACTCCACGAAGGTGAAGCCGTTGGACAGCGTAAACGCCAGCTGACTGATGGGGTTGGCGCCCGCTTCGGCAATGTGGTAGCCCGAAATGGAGACCGAATAGAAATTCTGTACCCGGTTTTGCGTGAAGTATTCCTGAATGTCGCCCATCATCCGGAGCGCAAACTCGGTCGAGAAAATGCAGGTGTTCTGGGCCTGATCTTCCTTCAGAATATCGGCCTGCACCGTGCCCCGCACTTTCCGTAGCGTATTGGCTTTGATCTGCTCGTACACCTCCGCCGGAATCACCCGGTCGCCCGACGTACCCAGCAGCGCCAGCCCCAGCCCGTTGTTGCCGTCGGGGAGGGGGCCGCTGTAGGTGGGTGCTTCGCGCGGGGGTTGCAGGGTGCCTTGCGTCGAAGGCTTACCCTGCTCGTTCAGCCATTTCTCTACCTGCTGATCAATGGCGGCGTTGAGGAAGAAGGCCAGCAGCATGGGGGCTGGTCCGTTGATGGTCATCGACACGCTGGTGGCGGGGTCGCAGAGATCGAAGCCAGAATAGAGTTTCTTGGCGTCGTCGAGGGTGCAGATGCTCACGCCCGAGTTGCCCACTTTCCCGAAAATGTCGGGGCGCAGGGCGGGGTCTTCGCCGTAGAGCGTGACCGAGTCGAACGCCGTACTGAGGCGTTTGGCGGGCATCCCTTTCGAGACGTAGTGGAACCGCCGGTTGGTGCGCTCGGGGCCGCCTTCGCCCGCAAACATGCGCGTGGGGTCTTCGCCGTCGCGCTTGAGCGGGAACACGCCCGCCGCATACGGAAACTCGCCGGGTACGTTCTCGGTCATCAGCCAGCGCAGCACGTCGCCCCAATCGGCGTATTTGGGCAGGGCCACCTTCGGGATGCGCAGGTGCGACAGCGTTTCGGTGTAGAGCGGTTGGCGGATGGTCTTGTCACGTACCTGAAACTCGTAGAAATCGGCTGTATAGCGCCGCTGCATTTCCGGCCACTGCGCCAGCAACTGTTTAGCGGTAGGGTGAAGCTGGGCGGCAATCTGGTCGTAGAACGGCCGTACATCTTCGATGCCCATCGCCAGCACACCGTCGAGCTGATACCATTTGCGGGCCAGCGCGACCTGCTGCTCCACGAAGGTGTCGTAGCGGCGGCTTTCTTCTACGATCTCCGCCAGGTAACGTACCCGATCGGGAGGGATGATGGCCTTCGGCGCAGAAGTGGTGGCCGAGCTACTCTGGGCGATACCTGGCTCCATGCCCAGCAGCGCGGCAGCACGCGCAAACAGGGCGTTCATCCCCACATCGTTAAACTGCGCGGCCATTGTACCCAGAATAGGCAGTTCCTCGTCGGGGGTATCCCAGTCGTTATGGTTACGGCGGTACTGCTTCCTGACGTCGCGGAGGGCATCGAGCGAGCCGCGTTTGTCGAACTTATTGATGGCAATCAGGTCAGCGAAATCGAGCATGTCGATCTTTTCCAGCTGCGTCGCCGCGCCATACTCGGCGGTCATTACGTACAGCGTCTTGTCGGCGTGTTCGGTGATTTCGGTGTCCGACTGCCCAATGCCCGACGTTTCTACGATAATGAGGTCGAAGCTGGCCGCTTTGCAGATGTCGATAGCCTGCTGAACGTGGCGGCTCAGGGCCAGGTTGGCCTGTCGGGTCGCCAGCGAGCGCATGTAGACGCGCCCGGCGCTCACGGCGGGGTTCAGCGTGTTCATCCGAATGCGGTCGCCCAGCAGGGCCCCACCCGTCTTGCGCTTCGACGGATCGACCGAAATGATCGCCATCGTTTTGTCGGGGTAGGTGCGCAGAAAACGTAGCACCAACTCATCGACCAGCGACGATTTACCCGCGCCGCCCGTGCCGGTGATGCCCAAAACGGGGGGAATCTGTGTGGCCGGGATGCCGTTGGCGCGGGGGTACCGTTGGCGCAGGGCTTGCAGGGTTTGCGGTGAGGGCGAGTTGCCGTTTTCGGCCTCTGTAATCAGCCGGGCAATGGTGGCAAATAAGTCGTCGTCCTGCTCCGCGCCCCTTGCCCCCTGCGCCACGCAGTGGCTCAACAGGTCGTCGATCATGCCTTGCAGGCCCATCGTGCGGCCATCGTCGGGGCTGTAGAGGCGCGTGATGCCGTAGGCGTGAAGCTCGTCGATTTCGCGGGGCAGAATGGTGCCGCCGCCGCCGCCAAAAATACGGATATGGCCCGCGCCGCGTTCGTGCAGCAGGTCATACATGTACTTAAAAAACTCGATGTGCCCCCCCTGATAGCTCGTGATGGCGATGCCCTGCGCGTCTTCCTGAATGGCGCAGTCGACAATCTCGGCCACCGACCGGTTGTGGCCCAGGTGAATCACCTCGGCACCCGATGCCTGCAACAGCCGCCGCATCAGGTTGATGGCGGCGTCGTGACCGTCGAAGAGCGAAGCCGCCGTAACGAGCCGGATTCGCCCCGATTGGACGGTGGGCGGCGTCGCCGTGGCCTGGCCCGATTGCGTGTCTGGTGTCTGTGTTGATGAAGTCGTCATATGGGTAAAGATAGGGGTGGTAGGCTAACCGTTTGTTTATCGTAACGGTAATTCATAAACGCATTGGTTAAGGTAATAAATGAGCAGAAAGTCATCGATAAACCGCTTTTCTCGTTGCTATTTTGTCCTGACGAACGGGGCCTGTTTACGTACACGCACCGCGCTATACCTCTTGAAACGAACGAATTACCTGCTTACGGCCTGCCTGTTGCTATGGCCTGCCCTATACGGTCAGGTGCTGGCGCAGGACGCGGCTCTGTTCTACGAAATTACGGGGAAAAATCTACCGGCCCCATCCTATCTCTTCGGCACCTTCCACCTGATCTGCCCAACCGACCTGACGCTGACCGAAGGAACGCGGCGGGCCTTTGCCCAAACCCAGCAGCTTTATCTGGAACTGGACGTAGACGACACGACGGTAATGGCTCAGATGCAGCAAGCCATTCTGCTGCCAGCGGGCAAATCGGTGCGCGATTACCTCGTTCGGGAGGAGTATGACCTGCTCGACACGTACCTGCGCTCGTCGGTGGGGCTGGGGCTCGATCAGTTGGGGAGCGTCAAACCGCTGGGCCTGATATCGATGGTGTACGTGTCGATGCTGCGTTGCGAACCTGCTTCCTACGACCTGACCCTGGCGCAACTGGCTGCCGACACCCACAAGGAGGTGCTGGGCCTGGAACCCCTGAGCGATCAGTTGAATGCCCTCGACCGAAAACCCCTTTCGACGCAGTACAACGAACTGGTGGACATGGTACGCAACCCAAAACAGGCGCAGGCAGAGTTTAACGAACTGCTGGCCGCCTACAAAACGGGCGATCTGACCAAACTCAGCGACCTGATGAAAGCCAGCAAGTATGCGGGCGACCTGAAGGAGCTTGAAGACAACCTGCTCAATGCCCGCAACGCCAACTGGATTCCCGTGATAGAGCGGGCCGCCAGCACCAAACCAACGTTCTTTGCCTTCGGGGCGGCGCATCTGATGGGCGAAAACGGCGTGGTCGCGCTGCTTCGTCGCCAGGGATACACCGTGCTCGGTATCTACGAATGCAAGATGGAGCCGGTGAAAAAATAATGTATACTGTAGGATGGATAATGAATAATGGTGTTCGCGTCGGCAATAGTCCCGCTCGAGCCATTATCCATTCTTCACCGCCCGCAGATCTTGTTGTAGTGGCAATACTGGCACTGCTCGATCTGGTTGGTCATGGCAAAGGGCTGGGCTTTATCGAACATGCGCTTCACCATTTGCCGAAGCAGGTTTTCGGTTTCGGTAATGTAAGTAGCGGGGTCGTTGTCGTCGGAGAAAGCGACGCGGTTGCTCAGGAAACGCGGGTCTTTCTGAAAGGTGCGGAGTGAATAGAACCCCGCCTCCACAGGTACGTTGGGGTACTGATTCTCTTTAAGAATCAGGTATTTATATAACCAAAGCTGCCTGATTTTTTCCCAGCGATTGCCTTCGTCGGCCAGCAACATCAGCGACTCACCCAGCGTGGCGGGGTCGACTTTGGTCGGCAGATCGACCTTGCCCGATTTGTAATCGACGATGCGGATTGTGCCGTTGGCGAGGCGTTCGAGCCGGTCGATTTTGCCGCCCAGTTTTACCGTCACCACCTCGCCATTGCCCAGATCGACCGGCAGGTACGTGATCAGGGTACGTTCGGTGGCCAGCACGGTAATGCCTTTGTCGAGGGTTTCGCGGTTCTGATAGTCCTGAAACGCCTGCATCAGGTCGTGGGCCAGCTGGTAAAACAGCAGGTTGTAGCCCGTATCCGACACGCGCCCGCCCATTACGTTGCGGTATTCGCGGTCGAGCAGCGTTTTCACCACCTCCTGCGTAACGGGCTTGCCCAGCATCCGGTACTCCTTGTCGAGGTTTTCCATGGTGTTGTGCAGCCAGGTGCCAAATTCGGCCACGTCGATGCGCTCGTCGACCTCTTCTTCTTCCCGAATGCCCACAATCCGTTCAAAATAAAACCGCATTGAGCAGGCGACGAAGTGATTCAGCGCGGTTGGAAAGAGGCCGCGCTCGGTCAGGTACGTTTTCAGGCTCTCGCGGATCGTCTCGGTCTTGGGTACGTTCAAGACGACGCTGTCGGGGCGGTCGGCGTGGTCTACGCGCAACAGGGGTTTTGTGAGGCGAATGTTGCCTTTGGCAGCAGGGACCAGCTCGTGCTCGATCTGGCGCAGAAACCGGCTGGGTTCGCCTTTGCCCTTGCCATACGCATCGGTTGCCGTGGTGTACAGAAACGTGACGTCGGTGGCGCGTTGCAGCAGCCGGTACAGGTGGTAGGCCGTAATGGCTTCCTGCTCGCGGTAGGTAGGCAGGCCCACTTCTGTGGCAATGTCGAAGGGAATGAGCGAGTTGAGGTGGCGCGACTGCGGCATGATGCCCTCGTTGGCCGACAGCACAATCACCCGGTCGAAGTCGAGCGTCCGGGTTTCGAGCAGACCCATCAACTGCACGTGGCTGTCGCCTTCGCTCGTGAAGGGGATGGTCGTCTGCCGGATCAGTTCGTACAGAAACTGCTGGAAGCTTTTCAGCGTCACGGCCGGTGAGCCCGGCGTCTGAGCCTGTCGGGTGAGCGTGGTTTCGAGTTGCTTCAACAGGCTGAAAAACAGGTACAGGTATTCGATCTCGATGGTGTCCTGCGCGTCTCGGTACACCTCACGCAGCAGATCAACAAGATTGAACAGGGCGCGGATCGCCACTGCGGGCTCGTTGGCGGGCCAGCGTTTGAAGAGCACATCGAACAGCTGATCGCCCTGCCCCAGTTCGAGCAGTTCCTGTTCGTCGAGGTAGGCACGTTTGCCCGTCACCACTTCCGCCAACATCCAGTCGATCAGCGGTTTGGGTAGCTCGTTGTCCCGATCGGGAGCCATGAGCGCGTGGATCTTCTCGTACTGCCGCACAAACGGGTGGTTCAACAGCTTCACGACCTGCCGGTGGTGAAATTTCGGCACTTTCTCGGCAGGCTGACCCGGCGTTTTGAATTCCATCAGCGTGCGCTGCATCTCAAACAGCGTATCGATCAGCGTGAACAGCAGCGAGTTGCGCAGCGTCAGACCCATCGTGACGTTCAGTTCGCGCACCGACTCGTGCAGGGCGTACAGCACTGGCACAAGCAGCGTTTCATCGGCCAGAACGATAGCCGTGCGGGCGGCCCCTGACCCCACCCCCGGCCCCTCCCCTTGAACTAAGGGGAGGGGAGTTTGCTCGCGAAGCGTTTGCCCCCCTCCCCTTAGTTCAAGGGGAGGGGCTGGGGGTGGGGTAGTCGACACCAACTGCCCGGCTACTTTGGCTTGCAGGGAAGCGGTGGGCAGGCCCATCATCTGGAGCTGTTTGGCGGTGGTCGTGAGGCTGTCGCCGACGGTGACGGTCTGGGCGTCGCCCTGACCAACGTACCCGGAGCGGTCTTTGAAGCCAGGCAGGCCGCTGTCTTTGTATTTACGCAGGAAAAAACCCGCCTCCTGCTCGCGGTCGGCGAGGTAATAGCTGTCGGCGTCCCAGATCAGCTCGGCGCGGTCGGTGCTGGTGAGTACCCGGATGATGTGTTCTTCGCAGGCCGAGAGCGCATTAAACCCGACGAAATAGATTTTTTCGTAGATACCTGGCTTATCAACAACCAACGAACGCACCCCGTCGGCCAGCAGGCGATAGGCCATGCCCCGGTAGGCCAGTTCGTTAGCCAGCAGGCGTTTGCGGAGCTTGTAGTAGGCGGCTTTGAGGTTGCTGAACAGCCCGAAGTAATGCGAGAGGGCCTTGCTGTCTGTTTTGAAGGGCAGCTGTTGCGGCTGATCGGGCGACCAGCGCTCAAGGGCTTTGGCTTCCGTGAGGTAATCGAACAGGTGATCGGGATCAATACGGTAGAGGTCGATGCGGTCGAGGTCGGCCAGCAGCACCGATGCCCAGCCCACAAACTGCTCGAATTCGACGTTTTTGTCGAGTTCCCGGAAAACTTCGTAGAGTTCAAACAGCAGACTGACGTTGTCGATCAGTTGCACGCCGGCCGCTTCAGTGATGAAATCATCGACCGCCACCATGTGCGGGGCCAGCATGGGCCGGTCGGTGAGTTGGGTGAGTTCCTGCTCGAAGACCATCACGGCGCGGCGGGTGGGCAAAATCACCCAGACGTTGTCCATCGGTTGATGGACCTTCGCGCTGTGTTTGGCGAAAATATAATTGGCTGTCTGTTGAAGAAACGTCACGGTAAGCGGGCTAACGGATAACGAAGATACGCCCGTTGCGCCTAATCCCTGTTAAGTAACTCCACACTATAGAGACGTCTCCTGACAGAGTGGCGGCTTATGCACCAGCCTGTCAGCGGAATAGCAACAAAAAGGCCGCTCTTCTTAGGAGCGGCCTTTCTAACCGTTTACACGCTCAGCTTTTTCACGTTGGCGAAGCTGATGGCGATGGCTTCGAGCGGGGTGCCTTTGCTCACCACATCCTGCTCCACGAAGAAGTGTTTGATCCCCGCCGTTTTGCGGGCGTCCATGATCCGCTGGAAGTTGATCGAGCCGGTGCCTACCTCGGCAAACTCGCGCTTTTCGGTCTTGGCAATGTCTTTCAGGTGCACCATCGGGAAGCGGCCGGGGTTTTCCTTGAACATGGCTACGGGGTCTTTGCCCGCAAACGTAGCCCAGTAGAGGTCCAGCTCCATCTTCACCAGGTTCGGGTCGGTGCCTTTCAGCAGCAGGTCATACGGCACCTGCCCTTCGAGCGGCTGGAATTCAAAATCGTGGTTGTGGTAGGCAAACTGAATACCCGCTTTCTTACAGGCTTCGGCCGATTTATTGAACAGATCGACGTAGCGTTTGTAATCGTCGAGCTTGGTGCGTTCCTGCGGAAACAGATAGGCGCAAACCATGTACGACTGGCCCAGCTCTTTGGCGTGGTCGATGGCCTTATCCCAGTCTTTCTGCATCTGTGGGACCAGGAAGTGACCGCTGGGGGCTTTCAGGCCCAGCCCGTCGAGCATCGAACGGAGTTCTTTCGGCGTTTTGCCAAAATAGGTGCCGTTGTTGTAGCCAAACAGCTCCAGCTCTTTGTAGCCGATCTCGGCCACGCTTTTCAACGTGCCGGCCAAATCTTTACTCACTTCGTTGCGAAGCGTATACAATTGCAGCCCAACGCTGCTGAGGGGTTTGGCCAGTGCTGCGGTGCGGCTCAGGAACGGCAGTGAAAGGGCCAGTGCGCCGCTGGCTTTCAGGAAATCCTTGCGCGAAATAGAGTTAGTCATGAGAGGTTGGCGGTTGTCGTTTAAGGCTTGTTGGTACGCAATTACGCGAACGGCCGTTGAACTGAGTCAAACAACGCCAAACCTTAAACGACAAACCCTAAACTTTTTAATGCATTCGGTCGCCGCGTATGTCCATATTGGCCAAAATTCGTGCTTCCAGCGCCAGAATTTCTTTCCAGCGCTGCCGCACCCGCCCGGCGTCCACGTAGGTTTCGGCCAGTTCGATGAAGTTGCGATAATGGCCTGCCTCCGAAATCATCAGTTCGTGGTAAAACCGGCGAAGGCCCTCGTCGGTCAGGTGCTCCGAGAGTAGCTTGAACCGCTCGCAGCTCCGGGCCTCGATCAGCGCATTGAGCAGCAGCCGTTCCATGAGTTGATCGTAATAATCGCCCGAAGCGCGCAATTCGGCTTGCAGGGCGTTGACGTATAAGTCTTTGCGTTGGCGGCCCAGCGGCAGGTTTCGCTTGCGTAGTTCTTTCAGCACCCGTTGAAAATGACCCCACTCTTCGGCTACCACGGGCGTCAGCATGTCCACCAGCTTCACTTTGTCCGAATACTGCACGATGAGCGAAATGCACGACGAGGCGGCTTTCTGCTCGCACCAGGCGTGATCGGTCAGGATGTCGCCGATGTTCATTTCGGCAATGTTGACCCAGCGCGGGTCGGTCGGGAGTTCAAGCCCAAGGGTGGTAAGTGACGTAGCCATCAGACCAGTTTCCGGTTAGTGTTTTCGCTTTCAGCGGCTTCGGCGAAGGACTCATTGAGCACTCCGAACCCAACTGAGAACGGAAAACTCCAAACGGAAAACTATTTTTGCAACATGTCTGATTACAACCATCGCGAAACCGAACAGAAATGGCAACGTTTCTGGAAAGAAAATAACACCTACAAGACTGAAAACCAGTCGGACAAGCCCAAATATTATGTGCTCGATATGTTTCCGTACCCGTCGGGGGCCGGGCTGCACGTGGGGCATCCGCTGGGCTACATCGCGTCGGATATCGTGGCGCGCTACAAACGGCTGAAAGGCTTCAACGTGTTGCACCCGATGGGCTTCGACTCGTTTGGGTTGCCCGCCGAGCAATACGCCATTCAGACCGGCCAACACCCGGCCCTGACGACCGAACAAAACCTGGCGCGCTACACCGAGCAGCTCAAAAATATTGGCTTCAGCTACGACTGGAGCCGCGAAGTACGCACCTCCGACCCGAATTACTACAAGTGGACGCAGTGGATCTTCATGGAGTTGTTTCGGTCGTGGTATAACCGCGATACCGACAAAGCCGAACCCATCGAAACACTGCTGGCCAAATTCGCTGAGAACGGTACGGCGGGCGTCAACGCGGTCTGTGCCGATGGCGTCGCTTCGTTCACCGCTGCCGAGTGGAACGCCAAATCGGCCGAAGCGCAATACGCGATCACGCTCGACTACCGGCTGACGTACCTGGCCGATGCGCTGGTGAACTGGTGCCCGGCATTGGGCACGGTGCTGGCCAACGACGAAGTGAAAGATGGCCCCAACGGGCGCGTGTCGGAGCGGGGCGGCTACCCCGTCGAGATGAAGCTCATGCGCCAGTGGATGATGCGCATCACGGCCTACGCCGACCGCCTGCTGACTGGCCTCGACACCATCGACTGGTCGGAATCCATCAAGGAACAACAACGCAACTGGATCGGCCGCAGCGTGGGGGCCAGCGTGACGTTTGCGCTGGCAAACGAAGCCGCCGACCCGGCGGCGGGAGTGTCAGCCATCGAGGTGTTCACTACCCGCGTCGATACCATCTACGGCGTCACGTTTATGGTGCTGGCGCCGGAGCACGAACTGGTGCCGAGCCTGACCACGCCCGAACAGCGCGAGGCCGTGGAGGCCTATGTGACCGCCGCCAAACTCCGCTCGGAGCGCGACCGCATGGCCGATACCAAAACCGTGTCGGGTGTGTTTACGGGTAGCTATTGCATCAATCCCATCAGCGGGGCGCAGGTGCCGATCTGGCTGGCCGACTATGTGCTGGCGGGTTACGGCACGGGCGCGGTCATGGCTGTACCATCGGGTGATCAGCGCGACTACGGGTTCGCCAAACAGTATGACCTGCCGATCGTCCCGATTCTCGACGCGCAAAAGGGGTTAGATGAACAGGCTGACAACACCAAGGAAGGCCACTACATCAACTCAGACGTGATCAACGGCCTGACCTATGCCGAGGCGACGGCCAAACTGATTGCGTTGCTGGAAGAAAAAGGCATGGGCAAAGGCAAGGTAAACTACCGCCTGCGCGACGCCGTGTTCAGCCGCCAGCGCTACTGGGGCGAACCCGTGCCGGTCTATTTCAAGCCCCGCACCGACGGGCAGGGTGTGTTACCGTACCTGATCGACGAGGCCGACCTGCCGCTCGAACTGCCCGCCATCGACAAATACCTGCCGACTGAAACCGGCGAACCCCCGCTGGGCCGGGCCGAAGGTTGGACATATAACCCCACCCATCCCTCCCCTGAATTCAGGGGAGGTGCCGCAGGCGGAGGGGTACGAATACGAACTCAGCACCATGCCGGGCTGGGCGGGGTCGTCGTGGTACTGGTACCGCTACATGGACCCGCAGAATACCGGCGAGTTTGCCTCCCGCGCTGCCATCGACTACTGGCAGGACGTCGACCTGTACATGGGCGGTTCGGAGCACGCGACGGGCCATCTGCTCTACAGCCGTTTCTGGAATAAATTCCTGAAAGACCGTGGGTACGTACCCCAGGAAGAGCCGTTCAAGAAGCTCATCAACCAGGGCATGATTCAGGGGCGATCGATGCTGGTATATCGTCTGGAAGGAACGGGTATGCACGGGCAAGCCCCCGTGTTCGTCTCGGCTGGTCTGAAAGATCAATACCAGACAACCGAACTGCACGTCGATGTCAATATTGTCAACAACGATGTGCTCGACACAGAAGCCTTCCGTAACTGGTTGCCCGATTACGCCAATGCCGAGTTTGTCCTCGAAAATGGGAAGTACATCTGCGGAAGCGCAGTCGAGAAAATGTCGAAGCGCTACTACAACGTGGTTAATCCCGACGATGTAGCTGAACGTTACGGGTCAGACGTACTGCGCCTGTACGAAATGTTTCTCGGTCCGCTCGAACAGGCTAAACCCTGGAGTACCAGCGGTATCGACGGCACGTTCCGGTTCCTGCGGAAGCTCTGGCGGTTATTCTACAAAGACGTACCTAACACGGATGATACGATCTGGATCGTGACCGACGAAGCGCCGACCAAAGAGGAACTGAAGGTGTTGCACAAGACCATCAAAAAGGCGCAGGAAGACATCGAGCACTATTCGTTCAACACCTCGGTGTCGGCGTTTATGGTGTGCGTGAATGAACTAGCGACGCTGAAGTGCCACAAACGGGCTATTTTGCAGGAGTTGGTGCTGCTGGTCTCACCCTACGCGCCCCACATCGCCGAAGAGCTTTGGGCGGCGCTGGGCAACGTACCCGGCACGGTATCGAAGGCAACGTACCCAGCTTTCAACCCGCAGTACCTGGTCGAAGAGGCCTTTGAATACCCCATTCAGATCAACGGCAAGGTGCGCACGACCATCAGCTTCCCGCTCGATCAGCCCAGCGCCGCCATCGAGCAGGACGTACTGGCCAACGAGGTTGTGCAGAAATGGCTCGAAGGCAAAACGCCGAAGAAGATCGTTGTGGTGCCGAAGCGTATCGTGAACGTGGTGCTGTAGGCCTTATTCGCTAACAGCGAACCTGATAAACAACACAGTAAAACCGCTGATAGAGCGCCTAAAAGGTTGCCTGTCAGCGGTTTTGTGCATTTCTGGTAAAAAAGTTACTGTAAATAAATCATTCTGGTTCTTACCGGCATGTCATTTGTGGCGAGCACTATCAAATGTACTCAGCTTAATATATAAATGTCTTTGTTTGGTCAGACTAGTAACTACGACAGCGACTGGATTCAACGCAGAAATTGGTATCGGTTCATCATCGCCACCTGGCTATTCGTCGGGTTATGTACAGCAGGTTACAGTCAGTCTGTACAGCTTCAGTTTAACTCCGTCGTTAATTTACCCACCACCACCAGCGTTGTTAGTTGCTCGGCTTTCACCGTCGATATGAGCTACGGGGTGGTCAGTCCCACCACCGCTGCCTCCGACGCACGGGTCATTCTGCCATTGAGAGGCCTGACGTATAACAGCATCGTTACCACCCCTGATGTAACAACGGCCATCGTTCGGGGAACGTCGCCGAACGATACGCTGATTGTGGTGATGAAAAGCCCGTTGGCAGCGGGGTCAGCCGGAACGGTTACGGCCAATCTGCAATTTCCCTGCGGCACGGCGTGTTCGGGAACGACCGCCGCCGTTCGTCCTTACTTCAACGCCACCAACGCCACGGTTCAGGCTACGACTAACCCTGTTTCCCTGACGGCGCGCTCCGTCGATCCGGGTTACCAGATCAATGTGCTGTCGACGGCCTACAACGGCAGTACCCGCCGGGGAACCTATACGGTTCGGATAACGCCCACCACAACGCCGACAAACTACCTGGCTCTGACCAGCCAGGCGATGTCGCTGACCGTGCCAGCGGGTGTAAACGTGATCACACCGGCGGGGGGCGGCACCCGGACCAATTTTCCGACCACAATAACCGGCGGGAGTTTTACGCCCACGTCGACGACGGCCGCCGGGGCGGGCGGAACCAGAATCATCACCTGGACCAACCTGCCCACGTTTTACCGGGGTGGCAATTTTGATATTACGGGCGTGGTGCTTGAATACCCACCGGCGCTGTTTCCGGTCAATTCTGCGGTTGTGCTCAACTCAGCCTTCAGCGGCGTATTGTCGACGTCGGCCTGCGGAACTACGTCGGGAACCAGGTCCTTTACGCAGGTCGTAACCGATTTCTCGGCGGCGCCGGGGGCGACGGGCTGCTCCTCGTCGACGCTGCTGGCTGGCCTGTATAACGGCACGGTGGGGAACGGAAACGCTATTTTCGTGGGTAAAGCCAACCAGGCCCGGATCACGCTGCCCATCTCCAATACGGGTAACGTCACGCTGACCAACCTCACGTACACCATCGACATACCAACCAACGAGTTAAACGCGACCGTGGTAGGGCTCAGTGGAAGTAACGGGCCAACGGGGAGTGTTGCCTATCAGACCAACCTCAATCCGGCGTATCGAGCCCTGGGTACGACGCCACTAACGATCGGCGCAACCCGGTCATTCTCGCTGGCGAACGGGGAATACGTAACAAAGGTGCAGGTCACATCGACATCGCTGGCGGCGGGTAGCAATATGTCGGTCTACGTCAACGCGTCGCAGTTATCGCCGCTCCGCAATGGGAACGCGGTCAACGCGTCGCCGCTCAATACGTTCGCGATCGCCAGCAATGCGACCAAGAACACTTGCTACGGCGGATACACCTGCGCGACCACGTCGGTAACGGTCACGGCCGAGTACAGCGGCAGTGCCGTGCTGAACCAGACCTGTTCGGGGTCGCGGGTTATTGTGCAGCCCGCCGCCAGTTTGCAAACGTTCGCAAAGACTATACCCGTGGTGCCGTCGTCCTACGTACCTGGCACGGTCTACCAGTACCGCGTTCAATTCACGCCAATCACGGCCGGGGATACACTACGGAACTTCGTGCTGACTGATGTTCTACCGGCATCGCTGGAGTATGCAGGCAACCTGCGTTACAGCAATTCCACCACGTACCCAACCAGCAGCGTCACGTTCACGTCAGGTACGTCGGTACCCGTCTTTAGCCGGTCGGGGCAGACACTCACCTGGAGTTGGGCGGCTCTGCCAGCGGCGGCAGGTAAGATTGTGTCGCCCCTCGATCACTACATCTTCTTCGATGTCCGGATCAGACCGGGTACGTCCAGCAACATCACCAACTGCATCAGCGCCACCGCCACCAGCGCTTACTTCTCGTCAACGTCGGCCTGCGCCCCAGCGGTTACCCTCAATCCACTGGCTAAAATCGACGCTATCAAATGGGTGCGGGGTGATCTGGACCGCAACTACACCCGGTTCCCAAAAGTGGGCCATACCACGGACGGCGGGCGGTCAGATTATCGGTTTGTGCTGGTCAATCCGGGCAACGTCGCCTTTAAAAACATCGTCCTGGTGGACATCTTTCCCTGGATTGGCGATAAGACCATCGCGGCCGACTATGATCGCCTGTCGGAGTGGCGTCCTCAACTGGTTCAGACGCTGCGGTTCTACACCAAATCGTCGGCCGATTCGGCCAAACCCGCCTCAACAACCATTGCTACGCCCGCCAACGTAACGGTGTCGTATTCCACGCAGACCAACCCCTGCCGGTCAGAATTCACCCCGCCCTACAGCCCGTCGGGTTGCGTTGCCAATGCCTGGACGGTCACGCCCCCGGCTGACCTGAGTACCGTGCAGGCCATCAAAATCAATATTGCGGGGCCTTTCGTAGCGGGCGATACGCTGGTATTCGGCGTGTCCATGCGCTCGCCACCCGGTACCGAGCTTGGAAAGGCGGCCTGGAATTCGTTTGCCTATCAGGCTACCCGAAACGACAACAACACGATTCTGCCCGTGGCTGAACCCAACAAAGTAGGGATCGACGTGAAGCGGTTTCCGGCCATTGGTGATTACGTCTGGATGGATGCCAACGCGAATGGGAAGCAGGACGAACCGGCCAGTGCGGGGGTCAACGGGGTGTCGGTGCAACTTTGGTCACCGGGCGGCGATGGCCTGCGCGGTACCGACGACGATTTTCTGGTAGGTACCAAGGTCACGGCCAACAACGCGGACGGTAACCCTGGGTATTATCGGTTCGACAGTCTGTTCGCTGAAACCTATTACCTGCGCTTTATTGCCCCTGCCGGGCAGGCGTTTACCCGCCAGAATGCCGCAGGTGTAAGCAGTGCGCTGGATAGCGACCCCGACGGCGTTAGCGGCTGGACCGAGCTTACGACGCTGGACCCCGACGAACAGGATTTTACCTGGGATGCGGCCCTTTGCATTATTCCTAACGCGGGTCCCGACCAGCTTGTGTGTTCGCCAATCACCAGCGTTAAACTGCCAGATGCCACAGGCCTGGAAAGCTGGACCGTCGCCGCAGGGAATCCACCCGGCGCCAGCATCAACGCACAAACCGGGCAGGTGACCGGTCTTGCCACGGGTGTCTACCGGTTCATACTGACCATTGGCGGTGGCTGTGTCGATACCGTCGTGGTCGACCGCCGCCCGCCGGCCACGGCTACGGTTTCCAACGCGACGCCCTGTACGGGAGAGTCAGTAACGCTGACCGCAGGGGCGGCTGGCACGCAGGCAACGTACCTGTGGACGGGCCCCGCCAGTTATTCGGCCAGCGGGCCGGTTGTGGTGCTGCCCGCCGTCACCAGCGCCCAAACCGGCAGCTACACGCTGAAACTAACGGACGCCGGTTGCGTATCCACTACCGCGCTTACCCTATCCGTCAATAGCCCACCCCAGCTGACCACGCAGGTCGGCTCCTGTTCCGCAACGACGAATCAGTATAGCGTACGAGGTAGCCTGACGGTTACGAATCCCGGTGGCGCCACGGTGATCATTACCGACACGGATGGCATGCGTAGCGTCAGTCTGGTGGTCATTCCTACCCAGGCGACAACGCCCTATGCGCTGACGGGATTGATCAGTAACGGGGTGTCGCACACCGTCACGGCCACGTACGGCCCCGCCTATTGTGTGCCTACCAGCCAGACCTACGTGGCGCCCGTGTCGTGCTCCTGCGTGGTGTCGGCGGCAATCACGTCGGCTGCCTGCCAGCCGAACGGCACCTACACCAACCTGACGGACGATTACATTCAGCCCGTTGTGCTGGCCAATAGCACACAGCCGGGGGCTGCGGGGCGCTTTGCGGTAATCCTCAATGCCAATGCTGACGGAACGGGCGGCACCGTGCTAAACGTGGGCGGCACGCCCTACGGACAGGCTGTTTCTGTGGGCACCCCCGGTCAATTTCCAGCCGATAACGTGTCGATGTATCGATTGACCATTCGGGATGTGTCGACCCCTGCCTGCCTGACTACGGTGCTGACGCCCACGGTACCCGCCTGTTCAAGCTGTGCGCCGCCCGCCTGCGTGGTGCCTAAACTGGAGCGCCAGGCGGTTCGGCCGTGAGTTAATCAATGAGTCAGAGTGCTTCGACTACCGCCCGCACGACCTTCGCCGAGTTGCTGGCGGCGGTGCTCAGAAAAGCCAGCAGATCGATAACTGCGTGGCTGTCGGCCCGGTCGCTGAGGCTACGAATCACTAGACAGGGAATGCCCTGCTGATAGCAGACCTGCGCCACGGCGGCGCCTTCCATCTCGATGGCGTCGGCCTCGTATTCGGCCCGAATGGCTTCCGCCCGTGGGGCTGAGTGAATGAATTCGTCGCCGGTCAGAATGCGCCCCACGATGGCTTTGGGTGGTCGTTCACTGCCGGGGATCATGGCCAGGTCGAGCGATTGAGTGGCCTGCTCGGCCAGGCTGAGTAGGGTAGGGTCGGCGGGGAAGTAGAGTGGGTTCAGCGTAAACGATACCGGGTGCATGCTCTGCCGCGTCGGCTCCATCGTCAGCGTGACCGACCGAACGTCGTGGTAGCCCACCTCGCCGCCAATCACAATATCGCCGGGTTGCAGATCGTGCCGAACGCCACCCGCGATGCCCGTGAAAATGACCTGCCTGGGTTGAAAGTGCGCCATCACCAGCGCCGTTGTCAGGGCAGCGTTGGTCTTGCCAATGCCCGTCAGGGTGACCACCACGCGCTGTTGCCCCAACTGCCCCGTTACAAACCGATGTCCGTTCAGTGTTTGTGCGGTCGCCCCGTCGAGCGAGGCTTCGATGAGTTTAACTTCCTCGCCAAAGGCCCCTAATAAGGCAATATAAGGCTGTAGCGATGATTGTGGTAGAGTCTGTGCTTGCATGGCGCGAAGTTACGTTGGCAACTTTTAGCTACCTTGCAAAAGGCGCATGCCTACCTTCCTCAGTGTAACCGAACAACATTTTTGTGCCTTCTTCACCGTCAACCAATCCCCTAAAAACACCGTCAACCGCCGCTCCCCTTCCTCCTGATGCCGCCCCACCCTGGTTGCCAGACCTGATTCGGCTCGTTCCGATGGGTGTGGTCGTCACCACAAGCGTGCGTAATGAGTCGGGAGAAATCGTCGATTTTGAAGTGATCTGGTTCAACCAGAAAGCGGTCGAGATCGGCACGTCCAACAGCCCGGTCTATCAGTTGGGGGCTCGGATCATGACCCTGGTGCCTGCCTTGCGGCAGTCGCACCTGCCCCGCCTTCGTGCCTTGGTGGAGAACCAAGAGGCATTTACGGAAGCCTACGAATCAACGGCACATCGCCACTTCCGGAATACCTATGTGCCCTTCAACGATGGGTATGTCCTGTATTTCGACGAAAACACCGCCCTGACGACGGCCACCCTGCTCCAGCGTATCCTGGATAGCACCCCGGCCGCCATCATGTTTTTCAAAGCCATCCGGGAGGGCGGCACCATCGTCGATTTTGAGTGGATAACCGTCAACCGCCGGGCCGTGGAGATAACCGGTCTGTCGGCCGATCAACTGTTGCATCGCCGGCTGCTGGACGTACATCCGCACAACCGGGCATTGGGCTTATTCGACGCCTACGTGACGGTGGTCGAAACGGGCGAACCCTACCAGACCGAAACGAACTACGCACGGGATGGGGTGAATGGCTGGTTTACCGTAGCGGCGATCCGCCACGACGACGGCATCATCCTGCACACGCTCGATATCACCACCCGTAAGCAGTCGGAACTGGCCGTTGAGGAGCAATCAAAAAGGCTCCAGCAGATGAACCGCGAATTGCGGCAGATGAACGAAAACCTGCAGCAGTTTGCCTATTCGTCGAGCCACGATTTGCAGGAGCCGCTGCGCAAGATCCAGACCTTTGCCGATCTGTTGCGGACCAACTACGCCCCGCAGTTAGGCGAGGGCGCCGATCTCGTCAACCGCATGCATAGCTCCGCCGAGCGGATATCGGTACTGATTCGGGATTTGCTGATGTTTTCGCGGCTGGGGGTGTTGTCCAACGATTTCAGAGCCGTCGATCTGAATACGACTGTGCAGGAGGTGATCAGCCTTCGGCAGCAGCAGATCGATCAGGCCGGGGCCATTCTCTGCGTCGCGCCGCTGCCGACCATCCACGGCAACAAGGTACAACTAGTGCAGTTGATCGATTGCTTGCTGTCCAATGCGCTCAAATACCAGCCCGAAGGGCAGCGCCCGCAGATCGACATTACGTCGCAACCGGCTGGGTACATAAGCCCGGCGATAGACGATTCGCCCGCACCCCGGCGGGCCTACTGCCAGCTCACGGTAACCGACAACGGCATCGGTTTCGACCCCAAACATACCGAGCGCATCTTCCAGATGTTTCAGCGCCTGCACAGCCGCAACAGCCCGTACGGTGGCACGGGTATCGGGCTGGCCGTAGCGCGTCGGATCGTGGAAAATCATGGCGGCTTCATCACGGCTCAGGTCCGGACCGATGCGCCGGGTTCCGTCTTTACTGTCTACCTGCCCGTGGTTGATTAAGCCGCCGGTTTGGCTGCTGCCTCATCGAGCCATACCCGCGCGTTGGGGTGCGTCTGTATGATGCTGGCAGGCACCTGCTCGGTAACGGGGCCGTGGAGTGCTGCCTGCATGATCGTAGCCTTGCGCGGTCCGCTGGCCATCAGCATCACTTCGCGAGCGTCGGTGA
Source organism: Fibrella aestuarina BUZ 2 (assembly GCF_000331105.1). Lineage (NCBI taxonomy): Bacteria > Pseudomonadati > Bacteroidota > Cytophagia > Cytophagales > Spirosomataceae > Fibrella > Fibrella aestuarina. The sequence goes on from NC_020054.1 coordinate 3,330,591, forward strand.
GGTGTCGCAGGCCGAGCGTAATGCCCTGCGTGAGTGGCGTTGCCTGCGTAAAGTATTTCTGCCCCACGCTGATCGTGCTTTCGGCCAGTTGGGAGACATGGCAGCGGAGCGTAAACGACGTACCTGGCTCGTTGAGGGCAATATGCCCGTTGACGCCAATCCCCACCAGCAGGAAATCGAGCCCCCCCGCGTCGGCAATGATACGGTCGATCCGGTGGCACTCGGCCTGCAAATCGTCGGCTTTGGCATCGAAATAGGCAATCTGTTCGGGCCGAATCCGGGCGGGCGTAAACAAGTCTTTGTAGAGGTAATAGGCACAACTGCCCACGTCGGCGGGACCAAAACCAACCCATTCGTCGAGCCCGACAAACAGGCAGTGGTTCAGATCGAGCTCGCCAGCCTGTGCCATCGCGTTCAACTGCTGAAAGGTGCCAATCGGCGTGTCGCCGGAGGCCAGGCAAAGCACGGCATTGGGTTTCTGCCGGATGAGGTGGGCAATGTGGTGGGCAGCCTGTTGCGACAGCGCTGCATAATCGGGGAAAACGCGTACGTCCATACGTACCCAAAGCAATCGCTACTTACTTTTTCCTGATGGACCTAAACGCAACGTACCCAGTAACCGATGACGACCGTCATCGGTTACTGGGTACGTTGCGTGGTAATAGACCTTATAGGTTTCAAAAACCTATAAGGTCTAAAATGGACGATTACTGAACCTGTTGTTTGATCAGGTTCAGGGCCGAGCCGGCTTTGAACCACTCGATTTGCCCCTGGTTGTAGGTATGGTTCACGGGGAACTCATCGCTCGTACCATCGGCATGGTGCAACACCACCGTCAGCGGCTGGCCGGGCGCGAAGGTCGTCAGCCCCTTGATGTCGATGCTGTCGTCTTCCTGCACTTTCTCGTAATCGGCCGGATTCACAAACGTCAGCGCCAGCATACCCTGCTTCTTGAGGTTCGTTTCGTGGATACGGGCAAATGACCGCACCAGAATCGCCCGAACGCCCAGGAAACGGGGCTCCATCGCCGCGTGTTCGCGGGATGAGCCTTCACCGTAGTTTTCGTCGCCAACCACTACCGAACCGATGCCGGCGGCTTTGTAGGCGCGCTGTACCGCCGGTACTTCGCCATATTCACCGGTGAGTTGGTTCTTCACCGAGTTGGTTTTCTCGTTGTAGAAGTTCACCGCCCCAATGAGCATGTTGTTCGAAATGTTGTCGAGGTGACCACGGTATTTCAGCCACGGCCCCGCCATCGAAATGTGGTCGGTCGTACACTTGCCTTTCGCTTTGATCAGCAGTTTCAGACCGCTCAGGTCGGTGCCTTCCCAGGCCGGGAACGACTCCAGCAGTTGCAGCCGATCCGAGGTGGGCGATACCAATACCTGAACTCCCGACCCGTCGGCGGCAGGCGCCTGATAACCCGCGTCTTCAACGGCATAGCCCTTGATGGGTTGCTCGATGCCTTCCGGCTCGTCGAGTTTTACCTGCTCACCGGCTTCGTTGGTCAGCGTGTCGGTCATGGGGTTGAACGTCAGGCTACCGGCAATGGCGAAGGCCGTCACGATTTCGGGCGAGGCCACGAAGGCGTGCGTGCTGGCGTTGCCGTCGTTCCGCTTCGCGAAGTTCCGGTTAAACGACGTGATGATTGAGTTCTGACGGGTGGGGTCGTCCATGTGCCGCGCCCACTGCCCGATGCAGGGACCGCAGGCGTTGGCCAGTACCACGCCGCCCATGTTTTCGAACGTACCCAGCAGGCCATCGCGCTCGGCCGTGTACCGCACCAGTTCCGAACCGGGCGTTACGGTGAATTCCGACTGCACTTTCAGGTTTTTGCTAACCGCCTGCTCGGCTATCGACGCTGAGCGGGTAAGGTCTTCGTAGCTTGAGTTGGTGCACGAGCCGATCAGACCCACGTCGAGCTTCTCGGGCCAGTTGTTTTCCTTCACCGCTTTGGCGAAGTTCGACAGCGGCCAGGCCAGATCGGGCGTAAACGGACCGTTGATGTGTGGTTCCAGCGTGTCCAGGTCGATCTCGATCAGTTGATCGTAATACGTAGCCGGGTCGGCGTACACCTCGTCATCAGAGCGCAGGTCTTGCTTCACGGCTTCGGCCGCGTCGGCAATATCGGCGCGGTTGGTGGCGCGGAGGTAGTTGGCCATCTTCTCATCATAGGCGAAAATCGACGTGGTCGCGCCAATTTCTGCCCCCATGTTGCAGATCGTGCCTTTGCCTGTTGCCGAGAGGCTTTCGGCGCCGTCGCCAAAATACTCAACGATGCAGCCCGTACCGCCTTTAACGGTCAGGATGCCCGCCACGCGCAGAATTACGTCTTTGGCCGATGCCCAGCCGCTCAGTTTGCCCGTCAGCTTCACGCCGATCAGTTTGGGCATTTTCAGCTCCCAGGGCAGGCCTGCCATCACGTCGCAGGCGTCGGCACCACCCACCCCGATGGCGATCATGCCAAGGCCACCCGCGTTGGGCGTGTGTGAGTCAGTCCCGATCATCATGCCGCCGGGGAAGGCGTAGTTTTCGATCACCACCTGGTGGATGATCCCGGCACCCGGCTTCCAGAAACCGATGCCATATTTATTGGAGATCGACGCCAGAAAGTCGTAGACCTCTTTGTTTTTGTCGTTGGCGGTAGCCAAATCCTGATCGGCCCCAACTTTAGCCTGGATAAGGTGATCGCAGTGTACGGTTGAGGGTACGGCTACCTGCGGGCGACCCGCCTGCATGAATTGCAGCAGGGCCATCTGAGCGGTAGCATCCTGCATGGCTACCCGGTCGGGGGCGAAATCGACATAGGCCTTGCCCCGCTCAAACGCCTGTGACGCAGCGCCGGCAGAAAGGTGGGCATATAAAATTTTCTCCGACAATGTCAGCGGGCGACCAACGACCTGCCGGGCGGCCTCAACGCGCTCGCCCAAGCCGGCATATACGCGCTGAATCATGTCTACATCAAAAGCCATAAAGAGCAAAAGATAAACGGGTGAATGAAAGAGACTCTGTTATAAAAACAACCGCCGAGTAGCGGGGCTGGTTCACGGGCGTAAAATTAGGGGAAATAAGGAGACGGTAGAAAATACGAAAGGAGGCGGAGGCAAGGAGATCGGAATTTCGCGGGCAACGTACCTGCGCCAAGTTCCTGATTCCTGGCTTCCGCCTCCTGTTCTGCCGGTCTGCCGTTACTTCTTCTTTTCCATATAATCGACCGTGAGGTAGCAGAGCGAACGTACCCCAAGGTTAAAACAGCTTTCGTCGATCTGGAAATCAGGGGTGTGGTGCGGGGCGGCGTCTTCCACCCGCTTGCCTTTGGTCATGCCGCCCAGGAAATAAAAGAAGCCGGGCACTTTCTGCTGGTAAAACGAGAAATCTTCGGCACCGGTCTGAGCAGGGGTCAGTTTGATGTTGTCTTTCCCCGCCAGTCCTTCCAGCGTCGGCACCATCCGGTCGGTGAGGGCCGGGTCGTTGTAGGTGACCGGGTACATAATATCGATCTTCACGTCGGCTTTGGCTCCGGCACTCTCGGCAATGTTGGTTGCTATTTCGTTGATGCGGCGGTGAACCAGCTGCTGCGCCTCGGGGCTAAACGTGCGGATGGTGCCGATCATGCTGGCGTCTTCGGGGATGATGTTCTGCCGAATACCGCCGTGCAGCGCGCCCACCGTCACGACGGCGGCGTTGTCGGTCAGCACCACGTTCCGGCTGACGATCGTTTGCAGCCCCATTACCACCTGCGCAGCTGTCACGATCGGGTCCACACCCGACCAGGGGGCGGCGCCGTGCGTCTGTTTACCCCGAATCTTGATGGCGTACTGATCAACGGCGGCCATCGTGGCGCCGGGCCGGTACTTGATCGTACCCACTTCGGTCTGCGAGTTGATGTGCAACCCGAAAATGGCGTCGACCTTGGGGTTTTCCAGCACGCCTTCTTTGACCATGAGCTGAGCACCGCCCTCTTCACCAACGGGCGCCCCTTCTTCGGCAGGCTGGAAGATGAACTTCACTGTGCCTTTCAACTCACTTTTCATCCCGGCGAGTACTTCGGCCGCGCCCATCAGCATGGCTACGTGTGTATCGTGCCCACAGGCATGCATCACGCCCGTTTGCTGGCTATTAAATTCGGTCTTAACCGTCGACTTGAAGGGCAGATCGACGCGCTCGGTCACGGGCAGACCGTCCATGTCGGCGCGTAGGGCCACCACCGGTCCGGGTTTGCCGCCGCGAAGGATGCCCACCACGCCGGTTTTGGCAACGCCGGTTTGCACTTCGATGCCCAAGGCGTGGAGGTGAGCGGCAATTTTACCCGCCGTGCGGTTTTCACGGTTGCCTAGTTCGGGATTTTGGTGGAAATCGCGCCGCCACGTAACCACTTTCGCCTCAACGGCTGTGCTGGCTTTGTCGATTTGGGCTTTCAGCGCGGCGGGCGCTTGACCGATGGCCGATGAGCCGGTCAACAGACCAAGACCCAAGGTGCTAAGTAGTGCGTACTGGTTGTAGTTCATAAGAAGTCGATCATCATGTACGGAGAGGAAGTGGCCAAGTTAAGGGTTAATCGGCAACATACAGAACAGGCACTTTTATAGAAATAAGTTTATGGTTTAGTGACATAGGTATTTATGTGCAGGTTGTTAAGTAAAATTCCAGCAATACTATAAAAGGTGGACAGTGCTGAAATGCCAAATATAAATTGGGTAATGATGGATTGTGCATACTATTATAATGATTACACCTGTATATAAGAAATATTGCACTGAAACAGGTCGGAGTAAGACATTAAAAAGAAATAAAAATAGTTGGGTTAGTATCGCTACTACTTTTGTAAGTGCAGTTTATCTTCGTTGTCATAATTACTCACTTTATTAATCAATACTAGTTTCAGTTCATCATGAGAAAACTTCTATTAGGAAGTTGGTTACTACTGCTGCTCTTTTGCCTGCCTGCGCTGGCCCAAGACGTAGCCGTGAGTGGCCGGGTCACTTCATCAGACGACGGCTCTTCCCTGCCTGGGGTGAGCGTACAAGTAAAAGGTACTACCCGCGGAACCGTGACAGACGCTTCGGGGAATTATCGCATCAGCGTGCCGGCCAACGGTCGGCTGGTATTCAGCTTTATTGGCTACATCCGGCAGGAAGTAGCGGTTGCCCGTCAAACGGCAATCAACGTGACGTTGCAGTCTGATGCCACTAACCTGAGCGAGGTGGTAGTCACGGGTTATGGCGGAACAGTCAACCGCCGGGAGTTTACAGGGGCTAGTTCGAAAGTAAGCGGCAAAGACATCAGCAACCTCCCGGTTGGTAGCTTCGATAAGGCGCTGGCCGGCCGGGCAGCAGGTGTGCAGGTGACGTCGGCCAATGGGGTGCCGGGTGGTGCTATTCAGGTACGTATCCGGGGCATCGGTTCAATCTCGGCCGGTAACGACCCGCTATATGTTGTCGACGGTGTGCAATTGAACTCAACAAACAACTCGTCATTTACGAGCAGCAACCCGCTAGCGTTCCTGAACCCGAACGACATTGAAAGTATCGAGATTTTGAAAGACGCTGCGGCGGCTTCAATCTATGGTTCACAGGCGGCTAATGGGGTCGTGCTCGTGACGACCAAACGTGGGAAGGCTGGGAAGACCCAGATTTCGCTGAACTATTATAAAGGTATCTCAGACCCCATCAAGAAACTTGACGTCCTGAATACGCAGGAATGGATCAAGTTACGGACTGAAAACCTAGTCAATGCTGGTACAGCGGCCGATGCAGCCCGGTCATCGGTACTTTCGACCCTGCGCCTGCCCACTACGCTGACTGACGCTGAGATTGCGGCGCTGCCTACCTACGACTGGCAGGATGCTGTTTACAAGCGTGGTAATACCGATAACTACGAACTGAGCCTGAACGGCGGCAACGAGAAGACTCGTTTTTTCGTGTCGGGGTCATATTATTCGCAGGCGGCTAATATCATTAACATCGACTTCCTGCGGGGTACGTTGAACACAACCCTTTCGCATCAGATCAATAACAAGGTGTCGATTGAGCAAACCCTTAAGTTGAGCACGATCTCGTCGCGCGGACAGTTTGGTTCGCCAAACGGTGGTTCGTTCCTAGGTGCTGCTGCGTTCTCGTCGCCGCTGATTCTGCCCAGTGTCCCTATTTACAATGCTGATAATTCGTATTACGGTACACCGGCCTTGGGTGGGATCCCGGGCATCCTGAACCAGAACATCGTACAGGTCAGTGAACTGAACGACATTCGGGCCAACATCAACCAGTTTGTAGGTAGCCTTGCGCTGAACTATAAGGTAACGGATGACCTGGTAATTCGCCCGTTTCTGAGTCTGGACTACCGCTCAATTCGCGGTCGTAGCTTCAGCGACCCGCGCACTGCCGACGGTTTCAACGTGCGTGGCCGGATTCAGGATCAGTTGAACGAGAATAAAAACTTCCTGACCAACGTAACGGCCAACTACAACAAAACGTTTGCCGCCAAACATACGGTAGGTGTGTTGTTAGGGGCTGAGTATCGGTCAGATATCAACGAGAACCTCTCGACCAACGCTACGAACGTACCCACGCCTGATTTCAAATACGCCAGCGCAGCAGCGTTGCCGCAAACGATTGGCGGGTCATGGAGCGGTTACCGCAAAGGGTCTGTATTCGGAAACATCAAATACAACTTCAACAAGAAGTATGACTTGAGTCTGATTGGCCGGCTTGATGGCTCTAGCCGATTCGGCACTAACAATCGCTTTGGCTTCTTCCCGTCGGTATCGGCGGCATGGCTGGTGACGGAAGAAGACTTCCTGAAAGGCAACCGGTACGTAAGCGACCTGAAACTGCGGGCATCATTCGGTACGACGGGTAATGACCAATTGGGTTCGTTGTTCGGGGCTGCCAACTTCCCGGGTCTGGGTCTGGTTAGCCCTGGTTTCGACTATAACGGAGCAGCCGGGTTTGCCCCAACCCAGTTGTCGAATCCTGATTTGAAGTGGGAAACCAACCAGACAATCAACCTGGGTTTGGACTTTGGCTTTGTGAATAACCGTATTACGGGTTCAGTCGACGTATTCCAGCGTACCAGTAAAGATCTGCTACTGCCCTTCAACCTGCCGTTTACCAGTGGGTATAGCACGATCGCGCGGAACGCTGGTGAAGTACAGAACCGGGGTATCGAGTTGGAAATCAACACGGTCAACATAAAAGCGGGGTCGTTCCAGTGGCGGTCGGCTTTCAACATCACCTCGATTCAGAACAAGGTGACGAAGCTGTATCCGGGTATCGTGCCGTTGAATAACCCCGACAGCGCCGTTGTCCTGAGTTACACGGACTTCTACGGGGTTGGCCGCACAGCCATTCTGAATCGTCCGCTGCTCCCCAACTACACGACGGATTATGCTGGCGTAAACCCGGCTACTGGCCGTGCCATGTGGTATGACTACGCAGGTAACCTGACGTACCGCCCTATCACACCGCGCGATCAGAAATACTTCGGTTCGGAGCAGCCTAAATTCTACGGCGGCTTCAACAATACGTTTACGTATGGTGGCTTGTCGCTCGACCTGCTGTTCCAGTACGATTATGGTCGGCGGTCGTTTAACTCGCAAACGTCGTTCCTGGCCGAAAACGCAGGTCGTAACTTCAACGCCTTGCAATATACATATGACCGCCGCTGGCAGAATCCCGGCGACATCACCGACGTACCCCGTGCTTTTAACGCCAATGCTGAAGCAAACAGTATCAGTAACCTGAGCGGAACCCGTACGTTGGAAGATGCCTCGTACCTGCGCCTGAAGCAAGTGACGCTGAATTACGAAATTCCGGCTGCGATCAGCCGCAAAATCGGTGCGTCAAAAGCACGAGTATACGTGCAGGGTGCCAACCTGATTACCTGGACCAACTGGTCGAGCTATGACCCCGAGTTCCTGAACTTCGGTAACGGTAACAGTGGGCTGGTTCCTAACTCGAAAACGTATCAGGCGGGTATCAACTTAACGTTCTAATTTTTAGACTTTCAGCTTTCAAACGCTATGCGTACATATAAATTCATCCTGTCGACGAGTCTGCTGGCAGCAAGTGTACTGGCTGTTACGGCTTGTAAAGACAGCGCGCTTCTTGACGTGAAGCCCCGGTCGGCTGCTGATTTGGCAACGGCGCTGACTACACCAGAGGGTCTTGATGCTGCCGTTAATGGTATTTATGAACGGCTCCAATCGACGATTCTGTATGGCCGTGATTTTCTGGCTGTTTCAGAAGCGTTGAGCGACAATGCTCAATTTACGAATAAATCGGGTCGTTTAGTCAACGAAAACCGGAACGTAGCGGGCGCGACGTTTGGCAACTGGGCCACTTCATATTTTGCTATCAACCAGGCCAACCTGATTCTTGATAACATCAGCACGCTGACGTTTGCCGCCGCCGACACGGCGCGGAGAAACAGTTCACAAGGACAGGCCTATTTCCTGCGGGCGTTGTTATACCATGACTTAATGCGGGCTTACGCATACGAGCCGGGTGTAGAGGTGCCTGCACAAAATCGGGGTGGCGTACCGTTGCTGCTCACTGGTGTTGCCGATCAGAGTAAAATCACGCTGCCTGAACGCCCGGCTATTGCCGACGTATACAAGCAGATATATACCGATCTGCAAAGTGCGATCAGCACATTCGCTAAAACAAACGCCTCAGCCCCAGCCTATGGCAACCGTCAGGCGGCGCAGGCGCTATTCTCGCGGGTTGCCTTGTACAACAAGGATTACACTACGGCGGTGAAATATGCAACAGATGCCATCGCCGGCTCAATTAAGCTGTCTGACAATTCATCGTACGTTAGTGGCTGGCGTGCACCGCGCCACCCTGAATCCCTATTTGAGATTCAGTATACCACTCCTGAGAACATTGGTGTGAATACGTCGCTGCAAACGACATACACCACGCTGGTGCGGCTAGGCGATCGTGGAACAACGGGCGGCTTCGGTGACTTGGTGCCGACAACCGCGTTCATTGCTGACCTTGAAGCCGAGAAAAGCGCAACGGGCGCCGTACTCGATATTCGTCGTCAACTGTATGAACTGGGAACGACTGGCCGGGGGACTGCCTTTATCGAAACAACCAAGTTTCTGGGCAAGAATGGCACGATTAATCTCGATAACGTACCGGTGATTCGGATCTCGGAAGTGTACTTGAACCGGGCCGAAGCCAACTACTTCCTGGGTAATACAGCCGACGCGCTTGCAGACCTGAACGTGATTCGGGTACGTTCAGGGTTACCGGCTTTCCCGGCTACTATAACGGGAGCACCGTTACTGGCTGAGATCTACCGGCAGGCCCGTCTCGAATTTGGTTTCGAAGGTCATCGCTGGTTTGACTTGAAGCGTACAGGCCAAAATGTGGTGAAAGCAGCTGCTCAAGGTAGCGGTCTAGCTTACACTGACTTCCGCATACTGGCTCCCATTCCGGTCAACGAACTGTCGACGAACAAGAACATCCGGCAGAACTTCGGCTACTAAGACTTGATAACCACCGCTGTTAACGGATGGCGGTGGTTACCCAAACTCATATCATCAATGAAAAGAATCATCAGTTTCGCGTTGAGCGCCGTAGCCCTTCTAGGCGTCTACGCCTGCAACAACGATCTCAACAAAGTTTTTGACCCCCAAACACCACTGGTTGAGTTTCAGCCTGCTGTGGTCAACGCGGCTAGTGCCGGCCGGACGTACCCATTGCTTTCAGTGACCAATAGCGTGACAGCCGGTAACTCAGTTACCGTACAAGTTAACCTGCTGGGTCGTAAACCCGGTAGCGATGTGCCCGTTCGAGTATTGGTGGATCCGTCTACGACAGCCGCCGCATCGAGCTACACACTGTCAAATGGTGGGGTGGCCACTTTTTCGACAAGTGCGCCCAATTCAAATACCGCTGGTGTGACACTTACCGTAGCGAGAGCTACGAGTTCAACTGCACCCGTCGGTAACCTGATTTTGGTCATCGACAGTACCAGTACGAATTTTAAGCCGAGTCGTAACTACATGCGGGTCGGGTACTCCTTCCGGCAATAGTTGGTAAAGGATTCATTTATCATAACTGAGTATTTATAAACACCCGCCATGGCGGGTGTTTGTGTTTTTATCCTTAACAGAAATTCTAAGTACATGCGTTTTGTTATTTTATTAACTTAATTGTTGGGCGGAGCAGCTATAATCCATACCATTGACCCTATTTTTGCCCTCCCTTTTCGGGGAAAAAGTATATAATCTAATCTCAGCGCAACAATGCACAGAATTTTATCAAAATGCTGGCTGCTGCTGATGTTCCTGGCCGGGCCGTTATTGGCACAGGACATCACCATTCGGGGCCAGGTCACTTCATCAGACGACAACTCACCGCTTCCGGGCGTGAGTGTGCAGGTACGCGGAACGACACGTGGTTCATCAACCGATGCCGATGGTCGGTATCAACTTAGCGTGCCAACCGGTAGCCGACTCATTTTCAGCTTTATTGGTTACGGCAACCAAGAAGTTACCGTTGGCAACCAGACAACCATCAACGTTGTGCTAACGGCCGGTTCGCAAAACCTCGATGAGGTTGTTGTTACGGCACAGGGTATCGAGCGCGACAAGCGATCATTGGGCTATTCTACCCAGGAAGTAGGCGCCGCCCAGATCACGCAGAAGTCTGAGCCGAGCCTGTTGAATACGTTGCAGGGTAAGCTAGCCGGTGTCCAAATCAACACGCAATCGGGGGCACCAGGTGCTTCGACGAACATCAACATCCGGGGGGTGACGTCGTTCAACGGCAACAACCAGCCACTGGTGGTCGTCGATGGAATTATCTTCTCGAACGACGTAAACGTGACGGGTAACACGCTGTTTCAGGCACAATCATCGAACCGCCTGGCCGATATCAACCCGGAGAACATCGAGTCGCTCAACGTATTGAAAGGGCCAGCGGCTGCTGCTCTGTATGGATCACGGGCGTCGGCGGGTGCTATCATCATCACCACGAAGACGGGCCGGAATCAGAACAATAAAACGGAAGTAACGCTCACGTCGTCATACAACACGCAGAACGTATACGGTCTGCCCCGTTTCCAGAATGAGTACGGACAGGGTAGCAACAACCTGTTTATCAACAACTCAACCAACTCATGGGGGCCGTCGTTTGCGGCCGGTGCCATCTCAGGCGGATCGTCTTACACCAACACGCAGGGGCAGCAACGTACCTATCAGGCGTATCCGAACAACGTACGCGACTTCTTCCAGCAGGGCAGCATCTTCCAGAACACCGCCAGTATTGCCGGGGGCGATGCAACCCGCAACTTCCTGCTGTCGTTCGGTAACGCTTCACAAAGCGGGATTATCCCGACGTCGAAGTTCAACCGGACGAACGTGCAGATCAACGGTGAGACGAAGCTCAACAACGGGGTACGTATCCAGGCCAATGCCAACTATGTGCGGTCGACGCAAACAGGTACAGCCCTGGGTAACGGTGGTAGCGCCTTCGGGCAGCTGACGCGTATTCCGCGGAGCTACGATCTTGAAAATGAGCCGTTTATCGATCCGAATACGGGCCGGAGCGTTTATTTCAACACGACGATCATTAACCCGAACTGGTCGCTCAACAACGTAACGCTCGATAGCCAGCTTGACCGTTTCTTCGGAAACTTCACGGTGGGCTACGACATCAAAAGCTGGTTGAATGTCTCGTACCGGGTAACGGGCGATACCTACACAGATCGCCGCAAAGACGTGTCGAACATCGGGTCGTCGCGGGCACCGCAGGGGTCGGTTACCAACGATCAGTTCTTCCGCTCTGAGCTGAACGGCGACCTTATTCTGCGGGCCAACACAAATCGGTTTTTTGTGGAAGGGCTGGGCGTAACGGCGCTGTTGGGTCATAACATCAACCAGCGTACTACCCAGAATACGTTTGTCGTTGGCGAGCAATTGACGATTCCAGGCTTCCTGAACCCCAGCAACGCGTCGGTATTCACCAGTTCAGGTGAGAACACCACCCTGCGTCGGTTGGTTGGGTACTATGCCCAGGCTTCGTTCAACTACCGCGATTACCTGTTCCTCGAACTGACGGGCCGTGCTGACCAGTCGTCGACGCTGCCGGTAGCCAACAACACGTATTTCTATCCGTCGGCGTCGGTAAGCTTCGTGCCAACTGATGCGTTCAAAATTCAGTCAGACATTCTGTCGTATGTGAAAGTCCGTGCTGCTTTAGCGCGGGTAGGCCGCGATGCCGATCCGTACCTGCTGAATTCAGTGTATGCGAAGTCGGGCTATGGCAACAACGTGGCCAGCATCACCTTCCCGATCACGGTTGGTGGCTCAAGCGTGCCTGGTTTTGGCATTAGCAGCCGGATTGGTAATGCCAACCTGACGCCCGAATTCGTGACGTCATCGGAAGTAGGCCTGAACCTGGGTTTCTTCAAAAACCGCCTCAGCTTCGACGCTACGTACTTCTTTACGCGGTCGACAAACCAGATCTTCAACGCCGCCATTTCCAACTCGACCGGTTTCGACACCCGTACTACCAACGTAGGGGATATGCAGAACCAGGGTCTGGAACTCGTGGTGTCGGCAACACCCGTACGGACGCAGGGTTTCAAATGGGATATCTCGGGTAACTACACCATGATCCGCAACCGGGTTAACTCGATTGCCCCGGGTGTAACGCAGTCAGGGATCACGGGTAACGGGTTTATCGGTATCACGCCGTCGATCGTAGAAGGTCAGCCTTACGGGGTGATTGTGAGCACGGGTAACCCACGCGTGCAGAGCACCAATCCGAGTGGTCAGTATTACGATGCATCGGGTCAGTATGCCGGGCAATATGTGATCAACGCAACGTCTGGCGCCTTCGCTCCGGGTTTGCCGAACCAGATCATCGCCAGCCCGCAGCCACTTTACTTGTTGGGCGTGACCAACACGTTCTCGTTCAAAGGGCTGGTGCTGTCGGCACTGGTCGACATCCGGCAGGGTGGCCAGTTGTTCTCGTTCTCGGCGGCCGATTACCGTACGGCTGGTTCGCTGTACGTAACGGGTATCGATCGCGATCAGCCCCGGATTCTGCCCGGTGTGATTCAGAACGCCGATGGTACCTTCCGGCCTAACAACATTCAGATTCCGGCACAGACGTACTGGAATGGTTTAGGTGGCCTGGCTTCAGAAGGGGCCGTCTTTGATGCTACGGTATACCGTCTCCGCGAGGTGTCACTCAGCTACTCGCTGCCCAAAGGCCTGCTGAGCAAGTTGCCATTTGGCACGGTGTCGTTGGGCGTAAGCGCGCGTAATCTGTTCTACTACGCACCGGGTTATTTTGCTGATCCTGAGGTGAATACGCAAGGGGCAGGTAACATCCAGGGTCTGGACCTGAACGGTCCGCCACCAACACGCAACATCGGCGTGAACCTGCGGCTGACCCTGTAATCAACACTTTATCGTTTCGTATCCATGAATTCAGTCATAAAAAAATCATTGCTGTTGCTGCCGTTGGCCGTTGGGCTGGGTAGTTGCAACAAGTTCTTAGACGTCAACGTCACGCCCAATAACCCCACGGCGGTGCCGCCATCGGTACTGCTATCGTCATCGCTGATCGGCTCGGCGTTTTCTAATGCCAATGAGCTGAACCGCTTCGCCTCCGTGGTGACGCAGCAGCTCACGGGCGCAGCCGGTAGCCCGGCCAACTACGACACGTATAATGTCACGGCGGCTGATTTCGGTAACCAATGGCGGTTTGAAATTTTTGGTGGTGCGCTGGTCAACTACCAGCAAATCATCAATACCGCACCGAATGCACGGGCTTACACGGGTATCGCCAAAATTATGAAGGCGTATACCTTCTCGCTGGCAACCGATACCTGGGGCGACATCCCTTACTCGCAGGCGTTGCTGGGCGAAACCAACCTGACGCCGCGTCTCGACAAGCAGGAAGATATCTACCAGGGCAATCAGTCGCTGGGGATTCAGAGCCTGTTTGACCTGGTGCGCGAAGGGCTGGCTGATCTGAACAGCAACAACGGTAGTCCAACTGGCTTGGTGCCAGGTACGTTGGATGATGTGGTGTATAAAGGTACGTTGGCTAACTGGCGACGCGCCGGGGGTACGTTGCTCCTGAAACTGGCGTCGACGATCAGTGTGAAAAACCCAACGCTGGCAACCACGGTGATCAACGAAGTGCTGCAAAGCGGGAACTACATCAATTCGAACACGCAGGATCTGAACGTGGCGTTTGGTGGTGCCGTGGGTAGCCGCGATCCCCGTTATGAATACACGTATGTGAGCTTGTTCCGTGATGACCTCATCCTGAGCACGCGCTACCTGAACTTGCTGCAAAGTCTGAACGACCCCCGGTTGCCGATTTTCTTTACGCGCAACGCCGCGGGTAACTACGGTACGGCCGATAACGGACAGCGGGGTGGTTACCCAACGCCGGTCAACTATTCGCGCTATGGCTCGGCAATCGTTGGGGCAAACGGCGAAGGTCCGGTGCGGCTGCTGACGAACTTCCAGCGGGCGTTCATTCTGGCTGAAGCGGCCTTGCGGCTGGGTACACCCGGCGACCCGCAGGCGCTGTATACGGAAGGTATCCGGGCGTCGATGACACTGGCTGGCCTGACGGCCGCGCAGATCGATGCGTACCTGGCGGCTAACCCCAAGGTGGCTACGCTGACGGGTACCAACGAAGAGAAAATTGCCCAGATCATCACGCAGAAGTACATCGCCTTCACGGGCAATGGCATCGAGCTCTGGAACGACTACCGCCGCACAGGTTATCCGGCGTCGATCAACACGCGCTCACAAAACGCGACGGGTGTTGACGGCACGATCCCGGTTCGGGCGGTATACGTTCAGGAAGAAATTCAGCGGAACCCGAATTTCCCACAAGCTCCCCCGCAGTCAAATGTGAAGGTGTGGTGGGATGCTAACTAACGGATGTTCACGGCAAAATCATTGAGACACATGACTAAGACAATCATAAAAAGCTTGCTGCTGGTGGCGTTGGTTACGGCCAACTTCGCCTGCAAAGACGATCTACAATATGGCCCGCTGGTGCGTGACAACCGCCCGGCTGTGCCGGTAACGTTTACCGGAGCCACAACCTTTGGCGGTAACCCGTATATCGAGGTGTCGGCGGCAGGGGCGGGTACGATTCGCTATACGCTGTCGATTCCGCAGTCGAGCGGGCGCACGATCAAGGAAATCACGCGCGTAGCGGGTGGCGGTACGGCCGTAAATGCGGCTTCGTTGAACACGGCCTCGGCCATCATCAACACGGCCCCCATTGCCGGCAACGGCACGACTGCCGTGTTTGAAACAACGCTGGCTGCTTTCAAGGCAAAGTTTACGGGAGTTAGTACCACCCCTTCGGCTAATCCGTATACTCCGAGCGAGATTGCATTTATCTTCCTGGTAACCCTCGATGATAATACGCAGATCGTCACGCAGCAGGTACGTGCCAGGCTGATTCCTTAAGCGTCGAGGCACAAAAAAAACGCCGCTGATCGGATCAGCGGCGTTTTTTTTGTGCCTCATCAATATGTGACTACTCCTCTCTTATGATGGATAGTATAAAAGGTTGTTTTGGACATAAGTCAGTAGAATCGTTGGCCTATCACAGATGACGAAATATGATTTTTTGAATAAATAGGTAAGTATATATTTATGAGTAATAATACTATTTTATGGCCATTATCCGGTTAATTTACCGGATATGTACTATATTTTAAATGAAAAATTAATGTTGGCTAATACGGGGCAATTATACTTTTCTCAGAATATTAATTGGTCATTACGTAGAGCGTCCTTATCATTGCATTGCGAATTGAGAATAGGCCGAACAATACGGGTAATTGGTCAAAAACGAAGATTACTCAGATGGGTGTTGACCTGTTATCAATCGCTCAACTAACTTAACTTGTGTACATCTATGAGTAAACTATTTACGGGATGCTGGCTTCTGTTCGCGCTGTTCTCGTTGCCACTGCTGGCACAGGACATGACCGTGCGGGGTCGGGTCACTTCATCAGACGACGGCGCTGCCCTGCCTGGGGTGAGCGTGCAGGTAAAAGGGACAACGCGTGGCACCAACACCGATGGTGAGGGGCGTTTCCAATTAAGCGCACCTCGTAATGCGCGGCTGGTATTCAGCTTTATCGGGTATAGCTCGCAGGAAATTGCGCTGAACGGCCAATCGGAGGTAACCATCGCCCTGAAAGGCGACTCGCAACAATTAAGCGAGGTGGTGGTAACGGGTTATGGCACCCAAACTCGCCAAGAGACTACAGGGAACATTGCCTCAGTAAAGGGATCGGCTATTGCTACCCAACCCATCCAAAGCTTTGAATCGGGGCTGGCTGGGCGTGCGGCCGGGGTGCAGATCACGGTGCCAAACGGCGTGGTGAACAACCCGCCGGTATTTCGTATCCGGGGTACCAACTCCATCTCGCTTAGTTCGTATCCGCTGGTTGTCGTGGATGGTATCCCCACCTATACGGGTGATCAAGGCTCCACTAACGCCCCGGCTAACCCGCTGGCGAGCATCAACCCCAACGACATCGAGACGATGGACATCGCCAAAGATGCCGCCGCTACAGCTATTTATGGTTCGCGAGCAGCCAACGGGGTCGTATTTATTACGACCAAGCGTGGTAAGGCCGGCAAGGTGAAAGTCAACTACGACGGCTGGGTGGGCTTCTCGAACGCCTACCGTCTACCGAAGTTGCTGAATGCCAGCGAATACATTGCGTTTAAAACGCAGGCTGTGGCCAACAACCCGTCACAGTCGGCGGTGAAGTTCGCGCAGACCAACGATGCCAACGGCAACCCTATCGAGACCCGCTGGTACGATCAAATTTACCGGCAGGGCGTGTCGAACAACCATACCGTGAACGTATCGGGTGGTAACGACAACACCAACTACTACTTCTCGACGGGCTACACTAACCAACAGGGTATTATCCGCCGCAACGACTTCCAGCGCATCAACACGCTGTTCAACGTCGATAGCAAACTGGGTAAGGCTGTAACGGTAGGGGGTAAGGCTTCTTATTCAAATGAGCAGAACCTGTCGGCCGGTACGTCGGGCTCGCTGAGCGGCGAAGCCTTTAACACCAGCGGTCTGGGCCGGGTAGGTCTGGTATTGCCTCCGATCCTGCCGGTTTACAACGCCGACGGGTCGTACAACATCAATGGGCCAGCCATCGGAACGGGAACAAACGTAGTGGGTACAGCGATTTCGTACCCCAACCCGCAACCAATGCTTGATCTGAACCGCTCGAACAGCGAAAACAACCACGTTCAGGCTAGTGTCTATTTGCAAGTGAAGCCCCTGAGCTGGATAACGCTTCGTAGCGTATATGGTATCGACTACCTGTTTGTCGACAACGATATTTTCCAGGCGCCGCAGTCAAGCGATGGTAACGCGTCGCAGGGTAACGCATCGAGCATTTTTGCCCGGAACAAAACCTGGTTGTGGACCAACACCGCTCAGTTTGACAAGTCGTTCAACGAGGCGCACAACCTGAGCCTGCTCGTTGGTCAGGAACAACAGCGCCGCACGTTTGTATCGTACGGGATCAACCGGCAGACGCTATCAGACCCGGCCTACAATGTGATTCAGGCGGGTTGGGTAACCAACAACCCCACCGGCATGGGCTTCGGCGAAAACTACCTGCTCTCAGGCTTTGGCCGGTTGAACTACAACTTTAAAGAGAAATACTTCCTGAGCGGTAACGTCCGGCAGGATGAGTACTCGGCACTGGGCCAGAAGAAAGGGGTGTTCTATGGCGTTTCGACCGGTTGGGATCTGACTAAAGAGAATTTCTGGAGTGGCCTTGGCAACACGGTGAGCACGTTCCGTCTGCGCGGTAGCTACGGTAAAGTGGGTAACATCGGCGGTATCGGTGATTACTCGCCTTACTCGATCTACGGTTCTGGTCTGTATGGTGGCCTGGCTACGCTGGCGTTCCAGACGGTGGGCAACCCCGACCTGCGCTGGGAAACGAGCACCAAGACCGACTTTGGTTTTAACTTCGGCTTGTTCAGCGACCGCATCACAGGTGAGGTGGCGTATTATAACAACGATATCGATAACCTGATCCTGAACGTACCGCAGGCCCCGTCGACGGGTGTACCGGGCCCGAACGCCAACCCGGCTGTGGCTTTCCCGCCGCAAAACGTCGGCCGGATGTACAACCGAGGGCTTGAGGTTTCGCTCAACGCACGGGTGATCAACAAGCGCAACTTCACGTGGTCGTCGAGCTTCAACATCACCTTCAACAAAAACGAAGTAACGGCATTGGCGCCCGGTCTGGAGTCGATCCTGACAGGTACGTCGGGGCTGGAGACGGTCAACCGCACGCAGGTTGGCTATCCGCTGGGTACGTTGTGGGTGGTACCAACGGCGGGTGTCGATCCGGCAACGGGCAAGCGCATTTTCGTCAATGCGGCTGGCCAGAAGGTGTATTACCAATTCTACGCGCCAGCGTCAGCGGGGCAGTTCAACTACTCGACCACGCCTGACGGCCGGACCCGGTACGTTAGCTCAACGGGTGGTACGGCCATCACGCAGGCTGCCGACGCCGTTATGTACGCCAACGTATTGCCGAAAGTATACGGTGGTTGGGATAACACGTTCCGCGTCGGTCCGTTTGACATGAACGTGCTGTTGACCTACCAGACTGGCTTCTACGTCTACTACGGCACCAACGCCGGTCTGCACGACCAACGGTTCTGGAACAACGACCGCGATGTGCTGACCGACGCCTGGATGAAAGAAGGCGATACCGGCAAGAAGTACGCCAAGCCCGTATTCGGCGACAACACGTCGAACGGCTCAGCTATTCCGATGGACATCAACGTATTCAAGGGTGATTTCGTGAAGTTGCGGACGGTATCGCTGGGGTATAACCTGCCCGCGAGCCTGGCACAGCGCGTGCGCCTGAGCAACGTACGGTTGTACGTGCAGGGCCAGAACCTGGCTGTGCTGACGGCTTACCCCGGTCCTGATCCGGAGGTATCGTCAAATGGTAACAGCACGAGCTCACAAGGCGTGGACCGGAATACGGTTGGCAACGCCCGGACTATCACTATCGGCCTGCGGGCTGGTTTCTAATACCGACCATCAACCATGAAAAAAATACTAGTACAAGCGTCTCTGTTAGGCGCATTCCTCCTGGGTACGTCGGCTTGTAACCGTGACTTGCTGACCCCCATTCCACAAACGTCGGTATCCGATGCGTCGTCGTTCAGCACGACGAGCCGGGTGCAGCAGCAGTTGCTGTCACTGTACACGGCCTTGAAAGATGGTAACCTCTATGGCGGCCGCTACCTGATCTACGGCGACATTCGGGGCGAGAATTTCCTCAACGAGACGTCGAACCTCGTCACTGGTGCCGACGTGTGGAACCTCAACGCCACCAACAGCGCCACCGCGGTACAGACGCTCTGGTATGCCGCTTATCTGTGCATCAACAAGTGCAACATCTTTATCGACGGCATGGCGACAGTACCGGTTACGATCGTGCCGGCTGATGTCGCCGCCCGGTATATCGCCGAGGCTAAGCTGATTCGGGCGCTGTCGTATTACAGCCTGCTGCAATACTACGCCCGGCCTTATGCCGACGGCAATGGGAACAAGCCCGGCGTGCCCCTTCGTTTGAACGGGATCAAAGGCACGGGTCAGTCTGATCTGGCGCGTAGCACGGTGGCTGATGTGTACACGCAGGTGCTGAAAGACCTCAACGAAGCGGAAACGGGTTTACCCCAAACCTATTCGGGTACGGGCGAAAACACCACGCGTGCCCATAAGAACACGGCTATCGCGCTGAAAACGCGGGTATATCTGACCATGCAGCGCTATGCCGATGTGGTCACGGAGGCTAACAAGATTGTAAGCCCAGCAGCGCCTTTCAACGCGCCAACGGGGGTAAACCACCGCTTGCAGGCTGACATCGCCACGGTGTTCACGAACTTCACCACTACCGAGTCGATTTTCTCGATGCCGATGACGACCACGGCGGGCGACTTCCCCGGTACGCAAAACCAGCTGGCGTTCTACTACCAGCCTAACGCCAGCAATGGCGGTACGGGTGGGGCCGAGTACTCGTTGAATCCGAGTGGGATCATCGCCAACACCAACTGGTCGGCTACCGATCGCCGCCGGTCATTTGTTCGGCAAACGGGCACAGGTGCCACCACCAAGAACTGGCTGATCAAGTACAAAACGGTTAGCCCGTACACCGACTACGTTCCGGTGATTCGCTATTCGGAAGTGTTGTTGAACCTGGCTGAAGCGAGGGCGCGTACGACCAACTCCGTAGATGCACAGGCGGTAGCCCTGTTGAGTGCCGTTCGCAATCGGTCAGATGCGGCGATCACCTACACGACGACCAGCTTTGCCAACGCTACCGAGCTGACCAACGCTATTCTGCTGGAACGCAACATCGAGTTCCTGGGTGAAGGGCTGCGCAACAATGATCTGGTGCGGCTGCTGCAAACCATTCCCGCCAAAGGGTCGGTTGCGGCTAAAGCGGCTTCTGAGAATGGCTACATCTGGCCGATCTCTGCGCAGGAGCTAGCTCTCAATAAGCTGGCAACGGACAACTAGAATTACGTCCAAGGTTTAACGTCCAATGTCCAACGTTTACGGATAGCGCACTTAGCGTGTCCGCAAGCGTTGGACATTGGACGTTAAACCTTGGACGTAATTTACCACTCGATCGGTGGCAGGCCTTTGCTTTCCAGGTACGTGTTGGCCTGGCTGAAGTGCTTGTTGCCGAACCAGCCGCCCCACTGAGCGGCCATGGGCGAGGGGTGTTTCGCTTTTAAGATCAAGTGCTTGGAGTCGTCGATGACGGCTCCTTTTTTTTGTGCGTAGGCGCCCCACAGCATAAACACCACGTGCTCTTTTTGCTCGGAGAGGATCTTGATAACGGCATCGGTGAACGTTTCCCAGCCTTTGCCCTGATGCGACCCCGCCTGCCCGGCCCGGACGGTCAGGGTCGAATTGAGCAGCATCACCCCCTGCGAGGCCCAGCGCTCCAGATTCCCCGATTTAGGGATGGGTTTGCCGAGGTCGTCCTGAATCTCCTTGAAAATATTGATGAGCGACGGGGGCTTCGTGATACCATCGGCGACCGAAAACGCGAGCCCATTGGCCTGCCCTTCACCGTGATACGGATCCTGGCCCAAAATGACCACGCGGGCGTCGTCGAAACTACATTTGTCGAAGGCGTTGAAGATCAGGCGGCCGGGCGGATAAATCCGCTGGCTGGCGTATTCCTGTCGTAAAAATTCGGCTAACTTTGGGAAATACGGTTTGTCAAACTCAGGTTGCAGGTAGGGTTTCCAGGATTCGGCGATCGTAACGTTCATAGTAGGGGAGTAATGGAGTAAAGCCGGAAAAATAATTTCCGACAGGCCGATTGACCTGGCAAACTTATCAACTTATTTTACGTTCTAAGGTTGTCTAAAACGAGCTTTGTTTATGGTTTCTGCCGTAACGGAAGGCATTGAGGTAATTGTCAAAACAGAGTATCAGCACGGCTATTCGAGCCCATTGCAGGCACACTTTGTGTTTACCTACCGCATTGCCATTGAAAACCACAGTGAGCATACCATCCAGTTGTTGCGTCGCCATTGGCTTATCTACGACGCCACCGGCGAGGTGCGTGAAGTAGAGGGCGAAGGCGTTATTGGCCTGCAACCTGTGCTCGAACCCGGCGAGCGCCACGAATACGTGTCGGGCTGCAACCTGCACGCCAGCATGGGTAAGATGGTGGGGTCCTATCTGGTCGAGCGGATCATCGACGGCAAACAGTTTCGTATTCAGGTGCCCGAATTCACGATGGTGGTGCCGTTCCAGTTGAATTAATTCTTGATCAAGGCCTATCTCCGGCATTGGTGGCGGGCGGGCAACGCTCACGGTCTCCATTCGCCTTTTGTCTACGCCCTCTACACAGAGGTTATCAGCGCTCGGTCCGACACAACGCCATTCACGGCGATTGAGCAATTGCGGAAACAACTCCGCCAAAGTACCGAACTCATCAACGTAACCGACCTCGGTGCCGGCTCACGAACGGGGGCCGGTCAACAGCGGCAGTTGGGGCACATTGCCCGATCGGCCCAGAAACCAGTTCGGTACGCCCAGCTCCTCAATCGGCTGGTACACCGCTTTAAGCCCACGACAGTGCTGGAGCTGGGTACGTCGTTGGGGCTAACAACGGCTTATCTGGCCGATGCCGCCGCCCGCACAAACGGCCGTGTTGTCACCTTTGAAGGCTGCCCTGCCATTGCCGCCAAGGCTAAAAAGCACCTTGATGAATTGGGCTATCAGCATGTGGATGTGGTCGTTGGTGACCTAAGTAAAACTTTGGCGTCTGAACTAGCAAAATTACCCAGCTTAGACTTCGTGTTTTTCGACGCTAATCATCGGTATCAGCCTACTATTCAATATTTTACCAGTTGTCTGGAAAAGGCGCACAATGACTCCCTCTTTATCTTCGACGACATTCACTGGTCGGATGAGATGGAACAGGCCTGGGCCACCATCAAAGACCATCCGTCGGTTCAGGTGACGGTTGATCTGTTCGGTGTAGGGTTGGTGTTTTTTCGGCGTCAACAGCCACGACAGCATTTTGTGTTGACGTTTTAGGCAGGTAACCGTATCTCCAGTATCCGTATCACCGACCCTACTATGAAAAAGCCAGTAGCTCTTGTTCTTGCGTTTGCCGTTGCTGGTCTGATGGCCTCCTGTAGTAAACAACTGACCACCGATGTGCCGACGGCTACTGACCAAACCACCTTTGGCCTGATCCAGAATCGGATACTAACGCCTTCCTGCGCCACGGCGGGCTGCCACGCGTCGGAGAACGATGCGGCTTTCAAGCAGCACGGGCTGGTACTGGCGGCCGGCGAAGCCTACAAGAATCTGGTCGGGGTTGACCCAAAAAACGCACTGGCCCTTACCGACGGCCTGAAGCGCGTGAAAGCGTTTGAGTCGCAGAAAAGCCTCCTGTACCACAAGCTGAATGTCGACGCCGCGCACCATACCGGCAAAAACTACGGTAACCCGATGCCCCTGGGCAGTGATCCCCTCAGCGTTGGGCAGATTGAGTTTGTCCGGCGCTGGATCGATGGCGGCGCGTTGCCCGACGGTAACCTGATCGACCCTACGCTGCTCGATGACAAGACGCCCAGCACTGGGGCTAATGCGAGTTTTCAGGCCCCTAAGGCGCCCATTGCTGGCCAAGGTTACCAACTGCGAATCGATCCGTTCGACGTGGCGCCCAACTTTGAGCGGGAGCTATTTGTGCGCAAGAACGTGGGTAATACCGACGAGATCTACGTGAACCGGTTTACGGTGACGATGCGGCCCGGTAGTCATCATTTTATCGCCCACGATTTTGAGTCGGCCGCGCTGGCACCGCCACTCAACCAGGTACGTGATCTGCGCAATGCCGATGGCTCGCTGAATTTTGCGACGGTGCTGCAAATGAGCAACCACGTGTATCTGGCGGGTAGCCAGTCGCCCAATCTCGACTACTCGTTTCCGGAAGGGGCGGCACTGCTGATTCCGGCCAACGCCTCGGTCGACCTGAATGCGCACTACGTTAACAAGGGCAAGACTACGATGCAGGGCGAGGCGTACCTCAACTTTTATACCACGCCCAAAGCCGCCGTCACCAAGGTAGTTCGGACGCTGAACCTGGGTAACACAAGCCTATCCATCCCGGCGGGCCAGGAAATGACGTTCAAGAAGACGTTTCTGGTAACCGCTAAAACCCGGCAGGTGCTGACGCTGACCTCGCACATGCACAAACTGGGAACGAAGTTTGTCATACGCATCAAAGGCGGCGCCCGCGACGGTGAAGTCGTTTACAGCACTACGGATTGGGAACACCCCGACATTATCAATTTCAAGACGCCAATCACGCTGGCCAAAGGCGAAGGCCTGACTTCGGAGATTACATACAATAACACGACCAACAGGACCGTAAAATTCGGCCTGACCAGCGAGGACGAAATGGGAATCATTTTTGGGTACTATTACGAAGAGTAACGCGAGGGCAACCGCGCTGTTCCGCAAATTGTCGCGGGAAGATGCGGTATTTTGTATACTATGAGTTTCCTTAGCATAGGAATTCTACTTGCGTACCTACCACCCTGAATGAACCCACTGAACCGCCTGCATTGGTTTGTTTTAGTTTTATTTATTCCCGTCTGGACACGGGCTCAGGTTACCGACCGAAAAGTCGATGTTGTCTATAAGCTCTCCGAAGCAACGGGTGAATACCTGTTTAAGGCCTCGAATCCTAACCTCTGCGAGTATACCGTGCAGGTCGATGTCGTGGATGTGGTGGGGATGCGGAGTTCCGTCAAACTACCCTACGTTGGCAGTGTTAAGCCGGGTGAAACAACCTTGTTTTCGCTGAAACCAACTAAAATGGGGGAGGCGGCGTCGTTTCGTTACCTGTATACGGCTACCCGGGGTCGGTTATTTCAGGCGGAGCCGCCAACCTACCTGTACACACTGCCCGTAGCCCCCGGCCAACCGGTGCTGGTTCAGGAAACACAGGCGATGGGTAAGGTACTGGGGGTAAAAAACGTTCGGCTCACCAACTATACCTCGTTGGTTTTTCAGGTTAAGAACGGCGACACCGTTTTCGCCGCGCGCCGAGGTGTGGTCATAAACCGGCTCGATGGCTGGGCCGCTACGGCCCGTGATGACGTTCGGGAGAGCAATCTGGTTGAAATAAGCCACGCTGATGGCACGTTTGCCCAATATGCCCGCCTGAAAGCCGGTAGCCTGCTGGTGAAACTGGGTGAAACGGTGGAGGTGGGCCAACCGCTCGGTCTGGTCGGCGAGCTGCCCGGCCTGCCCCCTACCATCCATTTCTCGGTGCGTTACCTGCCGCCGGTCGAGGTGCAGCCTAGTAAAGAATACAAGTACATCCACCTGCGCCCCAAGTTTTCCGCCCTGACCATCGAGTCGGGCGATTACCTGATCTCGGGACGTACCTACGAGGCGACCCGGCCGGTGGAACTGATCACGCAGGAAATGTCGAAGCGGGAAATTAAGCGTTACCTAAAGCAATAGCGTTTCAGCAGCGGGGTAGCTTGTTACCTTGCAACATGAAACATCCGCTACTCTGTTTGTTCCTGGCGCTGCCGCTGAGCTCGTTTTGCCAGCCAGCTACCAACGTACCCACAGCCGACGACCGGTTACGCCGCATCGAAGCGGCCCTGCCTGTCGTCGAGAAAATTTACAGCGATTATGCGGCGCAGCGCCACGTACCTGGCATTGGGCTTGGGGTGGTGGTCGATGGTAAACTGATCTACGGAAAAGGCATCGGTGAGGCCGATCTGGCGACGAAACGGCCCGTTACGGCGCAGTCGCAGTTCCGCATCGCATCGATGACCAAAAGCCTCACGGCCATGGCCATTCTGAAACTGCGCGACGAAGGTAAGTTACGCCTCGACGACCCGGCGGCTGGGTACGTTCCCGAACTGACAAACCTGCGCCCGCTCACCACCGATGCGCCGCCCATCACGATCCGCCACCTGCTGACGCATGCCGCTGGTTTTCCTGAAGATAACCCCTGGGGTGACCGGCAACTGGCCGACTCTGAAGCCGAGTTAAGTCAGTTTTTGCGTGGCGGGCTCTCGGTAGCCAACGCGCCGGGCGTGGCCTATGAATACAGCAACCTGGGCTTTACGCTGTTGGGGCGGATCATCAGCAACGTCGCGAAGCAGCCCTATCAGCAGTATATCACCGACAATATCCTTCGCCCGTTGGGCATGACGAGCACGATCTGGGATTACCGCAAGGCTGACCCCAATCGGTACGTAAACGGCTACCGCTGGCAGGAGGGACAACACCTGGCCGAAACGCCCCTGCCCGACGGCTCCTGGGGGGCCATGGGGGGGCTGATTACGACGGTTGACGATTTTGCCCGCTACATGGCCCTGCATCTGAGCGCTTGGCCCGCCCGCGACGGTGCAGAAACCGGCCCGGTGCGGCGGAGTTCACTGCGGGAAATGCAGCAGCCCTGGAATTTTCGGGGCTTAAACGCGCAGTTCCGCTACCCATCGGGACGGCTTTGCCCAACCGCCCAAGCTTATGCCTATGGCCTGGTCTGGGCGCGCGATTGTGGGGGGCGCGTGAGTGTAGGCCATAGCGGTGGCCTGCCCGGTTTCGGCACCGAATGGCAGGTAATGCCCGATTATGGTATTGGTATTATCAGTTGTGCCAACCTCACCTACGCGGGGATGCGCACCCTGAACACGGCTGCGCTCGATACGCTCATTGCGTTGGCGGGCCTGAAACCACGAGTGCTGGCTCCGTCGGTTATTCTGGCCCAACGCAAAGCCGAGCTCGTGCGACTACTGCCCAATTTTGAGAAGGCTGAGGCGAGTGGCATTTTTGCCGAAAACTTCTTCCCTGATACGCCCATCGACCTGCGCCGCCGCAGTACGCAGGCACTGTTCGAGAAGATCGGCAAGGTGGTGCGGGTGGAGGAACTGATTCCCGAAAACAACCTGCGGGGTACGTTCCGGATCGTGGGTGAACGCGGCGCTGTCGACGTATTTTTCACCCTGACCCCCGAGGCCAACCCCCTGATTCAGCAATTAGATCTGAAGTAGGGGGCAATGCAAAACGTCCAACGTTCATTGTTGGCTGACGCGTCTTATTCGGACATCAGCCAACAATGAGCGTTGGACGTTTTATATTGAAACCCTATTTCTACCGGGCTACTTCAACGTTGACACGGCGGCCTTTGATGTTGTTGCCATCCATCGCCGTTACAACGCGGTTAGCCACATCGTTGGGTACGTCGACAAACGTGTGCTTATCGAAGATGTCGATGCTACCGATGCTGCTGCCGGGAATACCCGACTCGCCGGCAATGGCACCAACAATATCACCGGGGCGCACGTAGTCGCGACGGCCAATGCTCACGCTGAGGCGGGTCATATTGGCTTCACGCTCACGGGGTACGCGCTCGTTATCTTTGGTGAAATAACCTTTACGGCCATCGCCACCGTCACGCGGACCGAATGAACGGTCACCACCACGACGGTCTTCAAAGCGGCCACCACGCGAATCGCCGCGATCACCACCACGACGGTCTTCGAAGCGACCACCACGGTCACCACCGCGACGATCTTCGAAACGGCCACCACGGTCACCACCGCGACGATCTTCGAACCGATCGTTCTTGTCAAATTTTCCGTTCCGGCGATCTTCGGCGTTCAGGTCCTGATCCGAGAATTCGTTTTTCTCGATACCCATGCTGCGCTTCATCAGGGCCGACACGATGGTATCGGTCGAGAAGCCCTCGTGATGCAGTTGGGTCAGCATGTCTTCGTACAGGTGCAGGTCTTTGCTCGTGCGGATATCGTCGGCCAGTTGCTCGATAAACCGAGCTTTACGAATGCCTACGATGTCTTCAAACGACGGGATAACGCCCTTCTCTACCCGAACCTTGGTATAGTTCTGGATGTCGCGGAAGCGGTATTTCTCATCGCGGCTGACGAGCGAAAACGCCCGACCCGACTTGCCGGCGCGGCCCGTACGGCCAATCCGGTGTACATAATATTCTTCGTCGAGGGGGACGTCGTAGTTGATAACGGCGTCTACGTTATCCACGTCGATACCGCGGGCGGCTACGTCCGTAGCGACCAGGATCGTGGTTACGCCCGAGCGGAACTTGCTCATCACGTTATTGCGCTGCGCCTGACGCAGGTCACCGTGTAGCCCTTCGGCCTGGTAACCGCGCACCATCATTTCTTCCACGATCTCTTCTACTTTGCGCTTCGTGTTACAGAACACCAGCATCAGTTTCAGGTCGTACAGGTCGATCAGGCGGCACATTACCTCGGTTTTAGCGCGGGGTTTCACCTCGAAGAACACCTGCTCAATGTTGGTGTTGGTGAGTTCTTTCTTCACCACTTTCACCAGCACCGGGTTCTGCTGGAACCGCTGCGTAATCGACAGGATGGGTTTCGACATCGTGGCCGAGAACAGCACCGTCTGGCGCTCGGTCGGGAAATCTTCCAGGATGCTTTCGATGTCTTCGCGGAAGCCCATATCGAGCATCTCGTCGGCCTCATCAAGCACAATCATCTTGGCGTTGTCGAGCTTCAGGGTGTTGCGCTCCATGTGGTCCATCACACGGCCGGGCGTACCCACCACGATATGAACGCCTTTCTTGAGCGAGCGAATCTGCCGCTCAATCGAGTCGCCACCGTAGATGGCTTCGATGAACACACCGCGCTTAAACTGGCTCAGTTTCCGCATTTCTTCGGTTACCTGCAGGGCCAGTTCGCGGGTCGGGCACAGAATCAGCACCTGTACGCTGCGATCGCTGGGATCGACCAGCTCAAGCGCTGGGATCCCGAAGGCGGCGGTTTTACCCGTTCCCGTCTGGGCCTGACCAATCACGTCGCGGCCCGCCAGAATCGGAGGAATGGCTTCGGCCTGAATCGGAGAGGGCGTTGTAAAGCCCATTTCCGTAACAGCGGCCAGCATATCCGGTGAGAGGTTCAGATCGGCAAAGGTGCGCTGATTGGGCGCGTCGGGCTGAACCGTAATCGTGTCTTTAATTTGAGGTGCCTGTACAGCTTCCTGAATGGGTTGCTCTTCTTGTGCGGCCATTTCCTGCACGGGTTGTTGTTCGACGGTTTCGTCGAGATCAGACTGGATGTTTTCCAGAGTCATAAAAAAGAATAAAAAGTAATGAAGCCCGCATACGGCGGACGATTCGTCAAGCAAACAGTGACGTGTGCGGCAGACCAACTAAGCACCAACCCATACCCTTGCAGAAAAACCCTTCCCCTACCGAATACCCAATTGGATTTTTGAATCGCTTAGAACAGCGTTGTTGACCCTCGTCAGGAGGAACCATCACCCACAGCCTGTACTGTTTGTACATCCGGGCCTGGCTCTGTAAACCACCTTGTTATGAACGAGTGCGGCAAGAGATGCCGCTAAGAACAGAGAGAAGCCGACGGATGTCGCTTGAATTCAGCTACAAAAGTAAGACTTTTTTTAGTAAAAAGCAAGCCTGTATGTGAATAGTATTGTACTATTCGAAGGTATGTAGTTCGCTAAACCAAGACTAGGCTGCGGCAAGGCGCCCGAAGAGGATCAACCAGGCAACGACGCCCATAAACAGCCAATGGAGGGCTTTGTAAACAATCGGGTGAAACGAAGGGCGCATAAAGGAGCTTGTTGGACATCGTAAAACTAGAACCGGCGGATGACTCCCATATTACGCATTCATGAAGCAGGCGTTATGCTTTCGGGCTGCTCAAAAGCCTGGTATAATGCTGACGACACAGCGTCACGCACCACCCAGTATATCCCGCATTGCCTGTCCCTTTAGTAGGCACTCAGCGTATTCCTGCGCCGGGTCGGCATCGTAGGTGATGGCGCTGCCCACGCTATAACTGGCCAACTGGTTGGCGGCATTGTAGAAAATGCTACGGATCACCACGTTGAAATCGAAGTCACCCTCGGGCGTAACGTACCCAATGGCCCCCGAATACACGCCTCGTCGGCTGGCTTCGAGCTCATCGATGCGCTCCATCGCCCGCATTTTGGGGGCACCCGTCATGCTGCCCATCGGGAAAGCGTGCCGCAGAATGTCGGCCAGCGAGGCATCGGGGCGGGCCGTGGCCGATACCGTCGAAATCATCTGATGCACCTGCCGGAAGGTGTAAATGCCGAACAGTTCATCGACCTGCACCGTGCCGGTTTGCGCTGACCGGGCCAGATCGTTGCGGACCAGATCCACGATCATCAGGTTTTCGGCCTGTTCTTTCTCACTCGCCCGTAGCTGCTGTTTCAACGCCTCGTCTTCGGCGGACGTTTGGCCGCGGCGGATGGTGCCTTTGATGGGCTGCGAGAGTAACCGTTGCCCCGTCCGCTTCAGAAAACGCTCCGGCGAAGCACCCAGCACAAAGCGTTGCTGCTGTTTCAGGAAGGTTGAAAACGGCATCGGTGACCGAGCGCACAGCGTCCGATACGTACCCACGGGGTCAAGCGCCAGTTGTTCGGCGTAAAACTCGATGCAGTAATTCAGCTCGTATACGTCGCCCGCTTCGATCAGCGCCCGAATCTGCTGCACTACCGCCTCATAGTTGGCCTCGCTGACCCGCGCCTGTACTATCGTGCCCGTTTGGCCAGGGATCTTGGGGGCCGGTAGGAGGGTAGTGGGGTCGGTGAGCCAGTGGTGCCATGGGCCAGCACTGGGCTCGTTAGTCTGCACCTCAATGGCATCGGGGCTAAGCTCGACAACGTACCTGGGTTCAAAAAACCAAATTTCGGGAAACCCGAGCCGGTTTGGGTGGCGGCTATGCAGGGTTTCGATCTGATTCTTGACGTCATAACCGACGTACCCAGCCAGGTGGCAACGGTACCGGTCGTGGAAATCGGCCAGCGTCTGGAGGTCATCCTGGCCCGTAAACGGAACGACCCGCTTCGCGCCCGCGTAGAGGCGGGTCGGAAATGGGTCGTTGGGGTAGGCAATGCCGTTGTTGTTCAGATAAACAAGGGCATCAAACTCCGTTTCGGCGGTTGCCAGCAGTCGCCAGCGCCAGTCGGCGAGGTCGGGAGCGGCAAAGCGAAACACGTTCATTGATGCTGCATGGGTGCGGGTTGGCCAGGCTGGCCAACCCGTACCAACTAGTTAACCTTCGTGATATTCAACAACCTGCACGTCGATGGCAATGTCTTTGCCTTCGTTGTTTTTACCAATGCGGAACGACACCAGGTCATCGACCTGGAAGTCATTAAAGTCGCCCGCCGTAACGCTGGTATAATGGAAAAACAGGTTGTTGGGCGGCCAGTTGATAAACCCATAGCCTGTTTTCAGGCTGCGGATGGTGCTTTCAAAACGTTCGCCTTCGGTATCAAACCCGAGCCCGTTCTCTTCGGTGGGCTGGGCATCCGGGTCGGCTTCGTTGGCGGTATAATTGGTCGCGTTGCCGTTGGCGTAGTTCCCGTTTGTGTTGGCATAAGGCCGGGGCGACGGCTCAAACCGGGGGCCATCGGTGCGGGGTTGCTGCTTCACAAACAGGTTCTGGATCATCGAGTCGTTCTTGCGAACCCGATTGTCGATCTCCTGGTGCATGGCAACCGGATAGGAGACTTCTTCCAGCAGGTCCTGCGAGGTGCGGGTGACCATTTTTTCGCCTTCGTCATTGAGGTATTCGAAATCCCAGCTAAGCACCATTACGCGGGTACCAAGGGTATTTAACTTTCGAATCAACGGTACGTAGTCGCCGTCGGCCGTGATAAGCACCATCACATCAAACTGCTTGTAGGTAGCCAGTTCGTAGGCTTCCAGGGCGAGCCAGACATCAATACCTTTCTCCTGCCGATAGCCCTGATAGGTCTTCACGGGCAGGTAGTGCGTAACGACCCCTTCCGACATCAGGATATCGTCAAACAAACGGTCGTAGAAGAGCTGATTGCCCCGCTGACTGGCTTCGTGCGCGTTCAGACGCCCCCGGAAATAGTGGGCATCAACGATCTGGCACAGATGGATGTCGGTATCTTCAACGTCGGCTACTTGGCTGCGGATAAACGAGTGGAGACCCGATATACTGATGCGGCTGCGGCGTTCGTGCGAATAATTGTAATAGTTGCTTACATGAAGAAAATAATTACCATCATAGAACACCCCTATTCGGGTGAGCTTACTGCTTCGCTGGTTTTGCATTCTGTTTTTTGGACGCTATTGTAGGTAACTGACTGTTTGCAGGAATAGAAAATGGGTATGGATGGCTATTAAGTAGAGGCATTCGTGTATAAGCAAAGGATACGTACGTGGGCAATGTTGAAGAGATGTATACTACTATGTACAAAAAGAATGAATCACGATACCTTTATACAGACTCCCGACCCAGCAGCCTGGTCGGCTTCTTTTTTATTACGTTATCAATAACCGCTGTGGCGGTTAATTAATGGGTCAAATATAGCGAAAAAGCCACCTGGCGGCTTTTTTAGGCCGTTATAGGCCAAAAAAGTTTTGTCGTCTGTAAACAACTCAACCCACCCAACACCGGCGGCGAGCCATTACACTTGTTGATTAGACGGTAGGTCACGATGGCCGTCACCGCACTTTTCGGTCTGGTTTGGTGCGCAAAGACCCTGTCTGTTTGTGTAACTTCGCGGCCATGCAACCTGTATTGTTTATCGACCGTGACGGTACGCTCATCATCGAGCCACAAACGGATTTTCAGATCGATTCACTCGAAAAGCTCGACTTTATTCCAAACGTGTTATCGGCCCTGCGCCGCATCGCCGAGGAGACACCCTACGAACTCGTGATGGTGACGAATCAGGATGGGCTGGGGACGGATATTTTCCCGGAAAGCACGTTCTGGCCCGCTCACAACAAAATGCTGGGTACGTTCGCGGGCGAAAACATCCACTTCGCCGACCAACTGATCGACCGTACGTTCGCCGCCGATAACGCGCTGACCCGCAAGCCCAATACCGGCATGCTCACGGCTTATCTGGAGGGGGCCAAATCGGGCCGGTATGATCTGGCCAACAGCTATGTGATCGGCGACCGGCTCACCGACGTGCAGCTGGCCGTAAATCTGGGTGCCAAGGCCATTCTTTTTGTTCCACCCAATGCCAACCCGACCACGCAAAGCGCCGATACGGCTGGTATGACGGAGGCCATGCGGCAGGCTATTGCGCTGACCACCGACAACTGGAATGACATTTACACCTTCCTGCGGTTGCCTGCCCGCACGGCTTCCGTGGAGCGGAATACCAACGAAACGAAAATCAAGATTGAGTTGAACCTGGATGGAACCGGCCGCGCCGATATGCATACGGGCCTTGGTTTCTTCGACCACATGCTCGACCAACTGGCGAAGCACTCGGGGGCCGACTTAAGCATCCACGTCGATGGTGATCTGCACATCGACGAACACCACACCATCGAGGATACGGCGTTGGCGCTGGGTGAAGCCTATCGGCGGGCGCTGGGCGACAAACGGGGAATCAGCCGGTATGGCTTTTTATTGCCGATGGACGAAGCGCTGGCACAGGTGGCCATCGACTTCTCAGGTCGCCCGTGGCTGGTGTGGGACGCCGAGTTCAAGCGGGAGAAAATCGGCGAGATGCCAACGGAGATGTTCTTCCACTTCTTCAAATCCTTTGCCGACACCGCTCAGGCTAATGTGAACATCCGGGTTGAAGGCGACAACGAGCACCACAAAATCGAGGCGATTTTCAAGGCCTTCGCCAAAGCGATTAAAATGGCTGTCAAACGCGATATTAAAGCCCTCGACAGCCTGCCAAGCACGAAGGGGGTTCTTTAACGTACAAGGTCCAACATCGGCTGACACGTGCGTGTCAGCCGATGTTGGACCTCGACAACAAAACGTTATTTCACCCGGATATCGCCCCGGATTTCACCGGCGGGATAAGTCGGCGTATGCAGGTTGGCGTAGAACTGACCGGCTACCATGCTATCAACCTGCGATTGACGTAGCGAACTGGTGGTGCCGGTAATGGGCGAAGTCAGTGACGAGAACGGGACGGTTACCGGGCCGGTGCCATCGGCATTGGTGATCCGGTGCAGGTGGCCCGCCGTCGGGGTGATGCCGGTGAACGTTACCGTGTAGCTCAATACGCGCGAGGTGCGGTCAATGGTCCCGGCGAACGTACCTGAAGCGGTCGATGTGGTTGAGGTCGGCTTTTCCTGCGAACCGTTTAGCGTGGCCGTAAGCTGGATAGGTGCGGGTGGAATCGGAGCCGTGTTTGCGGCTGGCGTATTCTCGTAGCAACTGCTGAGTGTGGCTACTGAGCCGAGCAAAAGTGCAGAAGCCAGCAAACGCAGGGAAGATTTCCGTGTCATAGTCATGATAGTACGATTAGCTTGATCACGACTAAGTAAGCACAAACCCGTCAATATTGTTGCATCACCGGCCCGACTCTGTTGGAACGGTTACGGATTAGGGCAAAATCGTGCAGTTTGGGCGGGCCAACAAATGCACCCGGACAGGCTATCGATTACCCAACGAAGAGTGGGCCGGGTAGGTCCGTTAAGTAGCCAATTAGTGGACGTTGGCTTGTTAGCCACGTAAAGGGGGAAGTCGCAGGTGTGGTTTGCGAATGAGCGGGCCGCAGGAATGGTGGTGCGCCGAACAAGGCGGGGAGGCTGCTTCCGTCGGCGATTTGTGAAGGAGGCTTGTGCCGAGACCGACACACAACACAAATCACGTAGGAAAGGGCACTTCGTCTAGCCGTTCAGTCGATACGTGTAGTGATTCCGTATCTTATCGCGGGTACGCTTGAGGCGCATTTTTACGGCGCTATCCTTGAGGTTGAACTTCTCGGCGATCTCCTTGATGTCGAGATCTTCTTCGTATTTCAACTTCAGGAGCATTGCTTCATCGGAGGAGACCGTCTGGATGGCCATGTTGAGCGTCTGGATTTGCTCTTCACGGTGGTCATATTCTACCTCATCGGCAATGTAATGCTCCATCTCTTCGTCGATCATCACCATTGAAAGCCGCTGGCTTTGCCGGATCTGATCCATGCAATAGTTGTAGGAGATGGAATACAACCAGGTGGAAAAAGTAGATCGTTCTTTGAAGTTTCCCAGATTTGAGTGAACGCGGATGAAGATGTCGTGCATGTAATCTTCTGCTTTGGCCGAACATTTCGTTAGGGAGAAGCAGCGGCGGTATACCTTATTCGAATACCGCTGGTAAAGCGTTTCAAAGTACTGATTCTTACGTGTCGCCAGATACATCCGTATCAGCTCCTCGTCTTTCGTGGTTGAGGCTGTCATGAGTACATACTACTAATTGGGTTAACTGGTTAGAGTGATATGGGTTATCTGGGCGCATGCAAAATGTAACGGTTTGTTTACCAAACTTATGAATTTCCGGGTAAGTGAAAAAGTTCAAAGCGAACTTTAACTCACTATTTATAATGGCTTTAGTTTACCCGGCTAGTCAAAATGTATGGCTACATGAAGGGACAAACGGGTCGACTTAACCCCGGGAGGTTCGGTCAACGGCCGCGCTGCAATCATAACCTTTCAGACTTTACACCACTAACATATGTCACAAAGAATTTTTACTCAATATGACTTTTTCGGGGGAGACGGTTTTGTCGCCAACCGTAACGCTAAAACTAAGTAGAACACAGATGGCCCCTCGTTACTTCTGTAGGCACCCGGGAAGGCATCTGCGGCTATCGGGAAGGGGCTGATTGGTTCGCTCGCTCAACTGACGCTGTATGAAAAAAATAGGAATTACCGGTGGGATTGGCTCGGGTAAAAGCACCGTATGCCGCGTATTCAGTATACTCAACGTGCCGGTTTATGAGGCGGATGAGCGCGCCAAGTGGCTCACCAACCACGACCCCATCCTGAAGGCCGATATCGTCCGGCTGCTGGGCCCCAACGCGTATGACGCCGCCGGGCAATACAACCGGGCGTTTGTAGCCGCACAGGTCTTCACCAACCCCGATTTGCTCAAGCAACTCAATACGCTGATCCATCCGCGCGTGTTCGCTGACACGGCCCGTTGGGTCGACGAGCATGAGCAGTATCCGTATGTGCTCAAAGAGGCGGCTCTGATGAACGCTGCTGGTGATGGCAATGATCTTGATGCGGTGGTGGTGGTCACAGCGCCGGAACCGCTGCGCGTAGCCCGGATTCGGCAGCGCGACCCGCAACGGTCGACTACCGAAATACAGGCGATCATCGACCGGCAGATCAGCGAAGAGGCCCGCCTTAAGCTGGCCGACTTTGTGCTGGTCAACGACGAAGCGAACCTGCTCCTGCCGCAGATTCTCCGCCTGCACGAGCTGTTCCTGGGCAAAGCCACAGTCGTGTGATGCGGCGTGATTGGCGTTGTGGCCTGCTTAGTTTAGCGCACTCAGCTTATCGGTATCAATGGCTTCCAGCGCGCTTTTGAGCTTCTCCATCGAGACGCCATTCCCTTTGGCCGTCACGACGTACCGATTCTTGACAACCATCGCGATCTCGCCCGATTTGCTGCTGGTGGTGTACTTCTCGTAGCATTTGTTGTCGCCCATCTTGGTCGTTCGCTCGTAGCCATCTTCGGTTTCCTTATCGACGTCGACCATCGTCCAGGCGGCCAGCCCCATCAGGGCTCCTGAGCCACCCGCATCGACCAGGGCGAGTTCGATGTTTTCGCTGTTGTCGGCATTTTCGTAGCGGGCCGTTGCTGTTGAGATGGTAAAGCCTGCCATGCCGTTTTTCTCGCCCGATGCCGATTTGCGTGCCAGCCCATCGGCATCGGCTGGCAACAGGTCTTTCAGCTTTCGGAAGTCAATGGTTGCGACAGGGCCGTTTTTCTGGGATGCTTCGGCCTGCTTAGCCATTTCCTGCATGGCGTTTAGCGTACCACCCACCGACGCCGTTGCGCCATCGTCTTCTTGTTGTTCGTCGTTTTTGCGGCCGCAGCCTGCCAGCATCACCACCACACAGAACGTACCTATGATAGCCAGGAAACCCGTTTTCATACCAGAATAAGGAGGTTTAGTTACTCAGCCATATAGCTGATGACCTAAGGTAATTAGTGGCTGGGTACGTTGCTGACTGAATTGACTGAACGTATTGATTGTCAGTGTAAACGGAATAAAAAAAAGCGGATGAGGCTCTCCCCATCCGCTTCGCGATGCTAGTATATGTCAGGGCACGTACCTACGCCTTGGGTATCGCCGTCCGGCGGCTGTGCCAGACGAAATAAATACCGAAGAGCACCGCCGGGATACTCAGAATCTGGCCCATGTTGAGGGGAAGCGTGTTTTCAAACGCCACCTGATTTTCCTTCAGGTATTCGTAGAAGAAACGCAGCCCGAAACACCAGATCAGGAAGATGCCAAGGAGCAAACCGCGCGGCGTGTTTTCTTTCGATCGGTTCCAGATCGCCAGCAGTACCGCAAACAACGTCAGCATCGAGAGCGCCTCATAAAGCTGAGCCGGATGCCGGGGTACGCCCACCGGATACTCATTGTTGTATTTGAAGATGAACCCCCAGGGCAAGGTCGTGGGCAGGCCCACAATCTCGTGGTTCATCAGGTTGCCGAGCCGGATACAGGCCCCCGCCAGTGCCACCACGATGACGATGCGGTCGGTTGTCCAAAGAAATGTCTGGCCCGTAAGCTGACTCGATTTGCGGCGTGAATAGAGCCACAGGGCCGTCAGGATACCGATGGTGGCTCCGTGACTGGCCAGCCCCCGGTAGGGCGGTAGGATCACCTCGAGTGGATTGCGAAACAGCACTTCGGGCTCATAGAAGAGGTAATGACCAAAGCGGGCACCCAATACGGTGGAGAGCACCATGTAGATGAGCAGCGCGTCGAGATCTTCCTGCGGTTTTTTCTCTTTGCGGAAGATGTGGGTCATGATCTGCATGCCGATCAGGAAACCAGCGGCAAAGAGCAACCCATACCAACGTATTTCAAAGGGACCGAAATTGATGCCGAAAAGTGTAAAGGCGTTGACGGAGAAAAGAACCGGGTCCGCGTCCCAGGTGATGTAGGCAAGCATTCGTGCGATGAGGGTGAATCAAATAGAGATTTCCTTGTTATGGGCAAAGATATTGGTTTGTATCCACTGTTCACTGTTTACGGGTCGCTGTCTTTCGTCTACCGTTGCGTTGAGGGCGTTCACGTTCACCCAAACGGCGCAATCAGGCCCCAATCCAGCCACCTGTTGCCCATGCTATGATGCGTTACCTGCTGATTGCCTTCGTTCGTTTCTACCAGGGGGCGATTTCCCCCTTTTTTCCGAATGCCTGCCGGTATACGCCTACCTGCTCGCAATACATGGTCGAGGCTCTACAGAAACATGGCGCTTTCCGGGGGGGCTGGCTGGGCCTCAAACGCATAGCCCGCTGCCACCCCTGGGGCGGACACGGGTATGACCCCGTACCTTGAGCGTAGAGCACGGGGATCGGGTCACAGGGTGGCTGGTCAAGTGCCCCAAGCCCCTTACACCGCGCTCACACTACAAACCCGTAGCCGTCGATGAAACTGGTCTGGTCGTCGGTGAGGCGGTGCGAGCAGACGTGGAGTAACTCGCCTTCGGGTTCGACGGTCAGGTAATGAAACATGGGTTTGTAATCAGGCGCCCGATCTTCATGGCGGTCGGTATAGAGCGGCTGATGCAAGCCGCCCCCGCCCCCGATCACCAGAAAAACTTTACCGCCCGTTTCGAAGCGCTCGAAGGCATGGGCATGCCCCGTGATAAACAGCTTCGCTTTTTTGGAGGCCAGATAGGGCGGCACAAACCGCAGCTGCACCGGCTTGCTCGACCCAACCAGCCGACTGTTGGAGAACGGGGCGTGGTGGCAGGTGACAATAACCGATTGAATCGCCGGGTCGGCGTCGTAGGCCGTCAGGGTGGTTTCGTAGAAAGCCTGTTGTTCTTTCTGCTGCTCCAGCGTCAGGGTGCTGAAGTTGGAGTTGAGCAGAATCACACCTACCCCGTCGGTTACGTGGGCGTAGCCGGTCGGGACGTGGTCGGCAAAGCGCCGCTGGAAGTTCCGCTGGCCTTTTTTGGGGCGGCCCATCACGTCGTGGTTACCCAGAATCGCTTTTACGTCGATACCGACCTCATCGCAGTGTGCGAGAAACGTATCGACCATGGGCCAGGCGTTGTTTTTGTAGCCCAGCACAACCACGTCGCCCAGCCAATAGAGGGTTTCGGGGCGGCGTTGGAGCAATTCACGGAAAATAGCCTGCGTGGCCTTTACGTTGTTCCGCTTCTTTAAGAACAGGGCCTCAATCCACATTGGCGCCTGTGTATCGGCAAGAAAAGCTAGCAATGGAGTTTACTGTTTAATGTTCATGGTTCAGCGTTGCTCGCCGGGAAAGCAAGGT
The DNA here is from genome assembly GCF_000331105.1 of Fibrella aestuarina BUZ 2. Lineage (NCBI taxonomy): Bacteria > Pseudomonadati > Bacteroidota > Cytophagia > Cytophagales > Spirosomataceae > Fibrella > Fibrella aestuarina. The sequence continues at coordinate 3,369,482 of NC_020054.1, forward strand.
TACTCGTTAGTCCCGCAGCGGCAAACCGCTTACACCTTAAACGTAGGTTTCTACCAGGTTAACGCCCGCCAGACCAGCGTGGCCTGAAAAAGCATGCAGGCGTCGTTGGTTTGGGTGGCGTCGTACCATTTCAGTTCGGCGGCCAGCCCCAGGTTTTGCGTGATCGGTTGCGTGTACGTACCGGCCACCATCCAGCCAATACTAAAGGTATGCCCCCGGGTATTGCCATCGTAGCTCAGTTCCGAATTAACGATGTAGGGGCCCGTTCCGGCATAGAGTGCAAAGCGCCGCACCACCGACATCGAGAAGACGGCCAGCACCGGAATCGCCGAAACCCGCACGCGGGCCGGTTCGCCGTTGATCACCCCCCGGTAGCTATACATGTCGAGGTAGCCGGTTTCAACACCCAGCCGGAGCCGGTGGTCGGTTTGCCACATCACGCGGGCCGTCAGCGGCAGGCCCAGCCGAATTTTGCGTTCCTCGGCCAACGTACCTGGCGTGCCGATAGTGGGCATGTAGATAGAGCCGCCGAGGCTGGTGTAGACCAGCAGTCGGAACGGCCCCCGGTTGGGGTGAGTCGAGTCGGGCTTGGCATCCCACAATTGCTCGGGACTCAGCTTACGTACCTGTCCGCGTCGGTTGAGGCGGGGCGTATAAGCCGGTGGGAGGGGGCGTCGGGTACGTAGCCGCGTGCTTTTGGGCGTTTTACGCACGGGTCGGCGGCGGGTCGAATCGGCTTGTTGGGCCAGTGCGACCGTAGTCAGCCCCAGCCAGCCTACACAAAACAGCATCAATAAGCGACGAAGCACGCGCCCCGTTGATCTGCCGCGCTGGTAAACGTATAGCATCTTATTGCTTGACATAGTGGTAATAAGCCACAACGGGCGCGTAGTTGGTGAGGATACCGTCGAGGGTATTGTCATTAATGAACTGTTCAATGAAGCTGGGTACGTCGAGCGTCCAGATAAAGACGCGCCGCCCCTGCGCCTGCATGGCCTTGGTCTCGGCAATGGGGTTACCCAGGGTCCAGCGCGGTGCCCAGACCTTGGCGTTGATCCGTTTGGCCGTGGCCGTATCCAGCTCACAAAGCGAAACCGTCTGCTGATGGTTAGGCAGCTGCTCAAACTGCGTCACGGTTTCTTCGGAAGGCAAGCCAATGTAGATCGTCAGCCGTCGGCCCAGCGCATTGGCCCGTTGCTGATACGTTTGCTGAATCTGCCGCACCAGTTCCATATCGCGCACGTCTTTGGTGTCGAGCCAGACCGTTTCGAGGGGTGTATCGTAAACAACGGCCGTAAGCGCCTCCTCAAGCGTCGGGATTTTTTCCCCGTTGATCAGCCGGACAAACGACGACAGTTGCTTGTAGGTGTATTCTTCGATCGGCCCGATCAGCCCGTTTTTCTGGGTCAGGCGCAGGTTGAGCTGGTTGTCATGGTACAGGATCGGGACGCCGTCTTTGGTTTGCCGGATGTCGATCTCCACGCCGGTTGCGCCCAGGCGGGGTGCCAGCCGGATAATCTCCGCCGAGTTTTCGGAGGCAGGCAACAGGTCAGAGGTACGGCCGCCACCCCGGTGCGCCAGAATCTGGAAAGGCTTGGGATTCAGCGGCCGGTTTGACACGAACGACATTGGAAACCGCCGCGCCTCTTCGCCCAGACCATAAAAACCCCGAAAGACAACCTGCCCCGGCGGAATAGGCTGGCAACAGGCCGGATCGAGCAAGACGCTACCGCCATTGCCTTTCTGCACGATGAAACGAGCCGTGCCGGTTTCGGAGTTGACCAACCGCCGCCAGAACCCTTCAAAGACCAGCGAGTCGCCCACCTGCCGGCCTTCCAGAATAAAGAAAGCCGCCTGCGGTTCGCAGAAAAGCGTCAGGTAGTGGGTGGTATCGCCCGGTGCCTTGACCGTATACGACCATTTGGCGGCCAATTCGTCGCCAAAGGCGTCGGACCCATCGGCAATGGTATACACGCCTTCGCAGGCTTTGCGCGTCTGGGTGTAGAGCAGTTTGGCGCCTTCCGTATTGAGCCCCTCGCCCAACTGCTTGGGAAACGGCACAGTATTGTCGAGGCCCGGTCGGCAGCCGATCAGATAGCCCAACAGGCTGATTAGTATAAGTTGAAACGAAAGCGATCGCATAGGTAGTAATGTCGTTGGATAGGCGCGCTTGCGGATCGAGCGGGTGTCGAGCCGTAACGGACCAGTCTTATAGGTTATAAGAAGAAGCCGATAAAGGCCTCCGGGTAAAAGATGGCGCGGTCGAAAGTGGAATACAGCGACCAGAACTGCCAGTTGAAGTCGGTATACAGCGCCCGGAAACCCAGTGCCACGTGCCGCCGCCCAAAAAAGGCCTGTTCCAGGGTAATCGTGGCCCCGGCCCCATTGTAGAGTACCCGACCCCGTTCGCTGACGGTTTGCCCTACCCGCGACCGGTAAAAGAAGCTCATGTCAAGCTCGCCCCGCAGCGTAACCAGCAGGTCGCGCGACGAACGAAACCCGATCGCGGCCGTTGGTCGGCCCTGGATACCAAAACCCCGGTTGTTGAATTGGGCTAATTGGAGGGAGCCAAACCAGGCGCCCGCTTCGGCCCCGATCGACCCATAGAAGCGGCCCTTGATCGGGAAACTGTAGCGCAGCCCCGCCGAGGCGTTGTTCTGTAAGAACTGAAACGTAAACCGACCCGTCAGGGCCAGGTTGTCGGTCAGGCCGTGGAGCACGACCAGGTCGCCGGCGGGTACGCTCAACTGCACCTCTTCGGTAATGTCGCGGGGGGTTGTGGTGAACGTGACGCCCAGCGTGGCCCGGCTAATGCCCTTGGTGAGCGGAAACGGGAAGTGGACAAACGGGACCCGTGGCGAGGTGGAGTCGGTTGGGGGGAGCGTGAACTCTCCTTTCTGGTAAGCTCGTCGGTAGGGATTTTGCGGCCGCTTCGTGCGAGACGGGCGTTTCACCTGCCCCCAGGCCGGAGCCATCAGTAGCAGGGAGAAAAAGAGTAGTAGAATGGGGCGATACATGGTAAGGCCGGCGATCATTTAATCGACCGGCCTAATACAAACAGGCCCCGAACCCGAAAAGTTAAACCCGGCTACTGTAGACCGAAAGCCCACCCGGTCAGGATCGTGTCAGACCCGCCAATAGCTGCACAAATGGGCTACATACTGCCGCCGCTAAACGAACAAACCACACGCTAGCCTTGCTAACGTACCTACACCGTTACCGGTTGCGACGTTGATTTGCGCGACAGAAGCCACAGGCCCAGGTACGTGAACAGGCCGTTGAGCAGTAGCCGTTCGAAGCTGAAGGTGTAGCCGTTGAACCACTCCTTCGAATGCGCATTCACGTAGTAGGTCAGGAAAGGGGAGAGGATACACACGAGCGGCACCCACCCATCGCGGACGGGGCGTTTGTTGAACAGGCCGAAGGCATAAAGGCCCAGCAGGGGCCCGTAGGTATAGCCCGCCAGGTCGAACACGGCCGTGATCAGGTCACCGTTGTTGAACTGATTGAAGATGACGATCACCACCCAGAACAGCACCGAGAACCCAATGTGCACCCAGTGCTTAATGCGCGACCGCTCGGCTTCGGGGCGCCGTTCCACCTCCATAAAGTCGATGCAGAAAGACGTGGTGAGCGCCGTGAGGGCCGAGTCCGACGAGGCGTAGGTGGCGGCGGTGATGCCTAGCAGGAAGGTGATGCCTACCACCGGACCGAAGTGGTTCAGCGCGAGCATCGGGTACAGGTTGTCGGTTTTGGCGGGTACGTCGATGCCCTTGGTGTTGGCATAGATGTACAGCAACGCACCCAGGCACAGGAACATGAAGTTCACGATGGTGAGCGTGATGGTGAACCAGAACATGTTTTTCTGGGCTTCGCCAATGTTCTTGCAGGTCAGGTTTTTCTGCATCAGATCCTGATCCAGCCCCGTCATCACGATGGCAATGAAGGCGCCCGAAATAAACTGCTTCCAGAAGTTACGCGGGTCGTTGAAATTGTCGAAGAAGAATACCTGCGAGTAGGGGCTGCTTTTGATGGCCGCTGTCACTTCCGATGTATTCAGGTTCAGTTGCCGGGCAATCAGCACGATCGTCAGGGCTACTGCCGTTACCAGAAAGGTCGTTTGCAGCGTATCGGTGATGATGATCGTTTTGACCCCGCCCTTAAACGTGTAGAGCCAGATCAGCAGGATGGTGATGGCAACCGACGCTTCGAAGGGAATGCCCAGATCGTTGAAAATGGCCAGTTGCAGCACACCCGCCGCCACGTAGAGGCGCAGCGCCGAGCCGACCGTCCGGGCCAGCAGAAAAAAGCCCGCGCCAGTCTTGTATGACCAGAACCCGAAGCGTTTTTCGAGATACCCATAGATCGAAATCAGGTTCATGCGGTAGTACATCGGCATCAGCACCGTGGCGATGACGTAGTAGCCGATGATGTAGCCCAGCACCACCTGGAAGTAGAAGAAGCCCTTGTAGCCCTCGAACCCTTTGAAGACCCCGCCCACGGCGCCCGGCACCGAAATAAACGTGACGCCCGACAGCGACGTGCCGATCATGGCGAAGGCCACTAAGTACCAGGGCGACTGGCGGTTAGCCGTGAAAAACGTGTTGGTGTCGGCCCCACGCGAGGTGTAGTACGACACTCCGATCAGCATGGCAAAATAGGCAATCAGAATAATCAGCGCAGTAGTGGAATTCATCTCAGAGGGGCAACTTTTAACCGACTCGCGGGGTTAGTATAAAGGGGATTAACCGGCCAAATTTCCGTAAATTTGCCAACAATCAAACCAACAACTTGCCCAGTTATGATGCCGTTCTCAGAACCAGACGTTGAGGTATTGGACGAAGTCGTTGAGACAGAAGTCTACAACCTGGTAGTCTTCAACGACGACGTCAATACGTTTGAACACGTGATCGACACCCTGATCGACGTGGTGCACCACACGCCCGAACAGGCCGAACAATGCACTCTGCTGATCCACTACAAGGGCAAATGCACCGTCAAGAACGGTGGCTTTGAGGAGTTGGTCCCCATGCGAAATGAAATCTGCCGCCGGGGCATTTCTGCCGAGGTGCTTAACTGAATGCACAATGTACAATGCGGTACGATGTACAATGAGGTTCCTGTAAGGGAGCAACTGTCATGTGCGGCAATCCATTGTACATTGTACACTATTCATTGTACATTCTCTATACATGGAGTTTCCCTCGAAGCTTATTGAAGATGCGGTGACGGAGGTGTCGAAGCTGCCGGGCATTGGTAAAAAGACCGCCCTGCGGCTGGTGTTACACCTGCTGAAACGCGACGAAGACCAAACCCAGACGTTGGCGCAGGCGCTGGTGGCGGCCCGCACGAAAGTGCAATACTGCCGCAAATGCCACAACCTCTCCGACGACACGCTCTGCTCGATCTGCGCCAATCCACGCCGCGACGGCTCCACGATCTGCGTGGTGGAAGACACCCGCGACGTGCTGGCGATCGAAAATACGGCCCAATACAAAGGGCTCTACCACGTGCTGGGTGGCATCATCTCGCCCGTGGAAGGCGTTGGCCCCAGCGATCTGCACATCGACTCGCTGTTGCAGCGCCTGACCCAGCAAAACGAAGGCGACGAGCCCGTCAAAGAGATTATCCTGGCGCTCAGCCCCACGATGGAAGGCGACACCACGGCGTTCTATCTCCAGAAAAAACTACGGCCCTTCAGCCTGCGCGTATCGACCATTGCCCGGGGTATTCCCATCGGTGGTGACCTCGAATATGCCGACGAAATCACGCTTGGGCGCAGCATTGTGAGCCGCATAGCCTACGAATAGTCAATTTTAGCTTAGCTTTCGTAAAAGAACCTCCGGTAGAATGCCAGAGGTTCTTTTTTTATTTGTACCGCGCTAGCTGTCGTTGTCTGCCTGTTGGCAGGTAATAGCCCTATTGGCCAGTGGCAGCCTAGCCCAAGGACCCCCTACCTTCTCATTTATGATAGCCTACGTAATTGGCCTCGACTTCGGTACAGACTCCGTGCGGGCGGTGCTGGTCGATGCCAGCAACGGGCGCGAACTGGCCCAGTCGGTATTCACGTACCCACGCTGGCAGGCCGGTCTGCATTGCCACCCGGCCCGCAATCAGTTTCGGCAACACCCCCTCGACTACATCGAAGGGCTTGAAACGACCATCCGGGCCGTGCTCGCCGCCTCGCCCGAAGTCGACGCCGCCGACGTGCGCGGCATCGCTGTCGATACCACCGGTTCCACGCCGGTTGCCGTCAATGCCGACGGGGTGCCGCTGGGCCTCACGCCCGCCTTTGCCGATAACCCCAACGGCCATTTTGTGCTGTGGAAAGACCACACGGCCGTAGCCGAAGCCGACGAAATCAACCAAAAGGCACGTACCTGGGCCGAAACCCACCCCGACGAAGGGGATTACACCCGCTTTGAGGGGGGTATCTATTCGTCGGAATGGTTCTGGGCCAAAATCATGCACATTGTCCGCACCGACGAGGCGGTGGCTCAGGCTGCGCACTCGTGGATGGAGCATTGCGATTACATCCCGCTGCTGCTCACCGGTTCGTCGCTGGCCGACCTGAAACGGAGCCGATGCGCGGCGGGCCACAAGGCACTTTGGCACGAAGGCTGGAACGGCCTGCCCTCGGAAGCGTTCCTGACGTACCTGGACCCCAAACTGGCCGGCCTGCGCGACCGTCTGTTCAGCGATACGTATACCGCCGATCAATCGACGGGAACACTTTCGGCCGAGTGGGCCACGCGCCTTGGCCTCACTACCGACACGGTCGTGGCCGTGGGTACGTTCGACGCCCACGCGGGTGGCATCGGCGGGCAGATTGAGCCCTATTCGATGGTGAAAGTGATGGGTACGTCGACCTGCGACATGGTGGTGGCACCCACCGCCGACGTGGCCGACACACTCGTGCGGGGCATCTGCGGCCAGGTCGATGGCTCCATCGTGCCCGGTATGCTCGGCCTTGAAGCGGGGCAGTCGGCCTTTGGCGATTTGCTGGCCTGGTTCCGGCGGGTGCTCGAGTGGCCGCTGCGGCTGGTCGACTCGTCAGGTACGTTGTCGGATGAGCAGAAAACGGCCCTCCGGCAGGACATCGCCAGTCGGCTGATGGGTGAACTCTCAACCGCCGCCGAAGCTGTCGACCCCGAGCTGAGCAGCGTACTGGCCCTGGATTGGGTCAACGGCCGCCGCACACCCGACGCCAACCAGACGCTGAAGGGGGCCATCACGGGCCTCAACATGGGCACTGGCGCCCCCGAAATTTTCCGGGCGTTGGTCGAAGCCATCTGCTTCGGTTCGCGGACCATCGTAGAGCGGTTTGAAGGCGAGGGTATCCCCATCCGGCAGGTAATTGGGCTGGGTGGCGTGGCCAAAAAATCGGCTTTCGTGATGCAGACCCTCGCCGACGTGCTGAATCGCCCCATCAAAATTGCTACCTCAGAACAGGCCCCTGCGCTCGGCGCGGCCATGTACGCCGCCGTCGCCGCCGGTATACACCCTGACGTACCCACGGCCATGCAGGCCATGGGCAGCGGGTTTGATGCCACCTACACACCCATCCCGGCCAACGCCGACCGCTACGAACGCCTGTTCCAGCGGTATAAAGCGCTGGGCCAATTTGTCGAGCAAAACGGTAAATAATGAATAATGTATACTGAACGATGTACAATGCACACTGGCTCGCGGTAGCGCTACGCCATCTGACTCATTGTGCATTGTACATCATACATCGTGCATTATTCGCCACACTATCCATGTATAACGAATTAAAACAAGCCTGTTACGAGGCCAATATGCAGTTGCCGAAGCTGGGGCTGGTGATCTTTACCTTCGGGAATGCGAGCGTGGTCGATCGGGAGCGGGGCGTATTTGCCATCAAACCGAGCGGCGTTCCCTACGACACGCTCTCGCCCGACGACATCGTGATCGTTGATTTCGACGCCAACGTGGTGGAAGGCAGTAAGCGCCCCTCGTCGGATACGAAAACGCACGCGGTGCTGTACAAAAACTGGGCGGGCCTTGGCGGCATCGTGCATACGCACTCGACCTACGCGACGGCCTGGGCGCAGACCCAACTCGATATTCCGATCCTCGGCACCACCCACGCCGACCACCTGACGGTCGACGTACCCTGCGCCCCTCCGATGGACGCCACGATGATCGAAGGGGATTATGAACACGAAACGGGCAACCAGATTTTGCAGGAATTTGCCCGGCGCGGCCTGACCCCCGACGAGGTAGAAATGGTGCTGCTGGCCAACCACGCGCCCTTTACATGGGGTAAAACCATCGAAAAAGCAGTTTACAATGCAGGCGTGCTGGAAGCCATTGCCCAGATGGCTTACCTGAGCTGCACGCTGCGGCCCGACGTCAACCGCCTGCCCGCTTCCCTGATCAAAAAACACTACGAGCGCAAACACGGCGCCAATTCGTATTACGGACAATGAAATGCGTTCAAAGTCCAAGGTCTAATGGTCAACGTTGCTCTCTTACGAAGCGATCTTGAACATTGGACGTGGAACGTTGAACGAAAAATGGTATGCTCAAAACACTTGACCTTTGGTTTATTACGGGGAGTCAGCACCTATACGGCGAAGAAACGCTTCGGCAGGTAGCGGCCCATTCACAGCAGATTGTCGCGGAACTCGACAGTAAACTACCCGTGCGGGTGGTGTACAAGCCCGTGCTGACCACGCCCGACGAGATTTACAACCTGCTCAGCCAGGCCAACGTCGATCCAAACTGCATCGGATTGGTGGCCTGGATGCACACGTTTTCGCCCGCCAAAATGTGGATTCGGGGGCTGAAACAGCTACAGAAACCGCTCCTGCACCTGCACACGCAGTTTAACCGCGACATTCCCTGGGGCCAGATCGACATGGACTTTATGAACCTGAACCAGTCGGCCCACGGCGACCGGGAGTTTGGGTTTATGATGTCGCGGATGCGCCTGAACCGGAAGGTGGTGGTAGGCCACTGGCAGGACACGACCGTGCACGAGCAACTGAGCGCCTGGGCGCGGGTCGCGGCGGGCTGGCACGACTGGCAGGGTGCGAAATTCGTCCGCTTCGGCGATAACATGCGGCAGGTAGCCGTGACGGAAGGCGACAAGGTCGAGGCTGAACTGAAATTTGGCTATTCCGTCAACACGCACGGTGTGGGCGATCTGGTTTTCTACGTCAACAACGTACCTGACAGCGCCGTCAACGAACTCCTGGCCGATTACGAAACCCAGTACGCCTTGGCTGATAACCTGCGCAAAGGCGGCGCCATGCACGAGTCGCTGCGGACGGCCGCTAAAATCGAGGCGGGTATGCGGAAGTTTCTGGAAGACGGGAAGTTCAAAGGCTTTACCGATACGTTTGAAGACCTGCACGGTCTGGCGCAGCTGCCCGGTATCGCTACCCAGCGCCTGATGGCCGACGGGTACGGTTTCGGTGGCGAGGGCGACTGGAAAACGGCGGCGCTGGTGCGGGCTATGAAAGTGATGGGCACCGGCCTGCCCGGCGGCAACTCGTTCATGGAAGATTACACGTATCACTTCGCGCCGGGCAACAACCTTGTGCTGGGCGCGCACATGCTCGAAATCTGCCCCAGCATTGCCGAGGGCTCGGTTCGCGCTGAGGTACACCCATTGGGGATTGGTGGCAAGGCTGACCCCGTCCGGCTGGTATTCGACTGCCCGGCGGGTCCGGCGCTCAACGCGTCGATCATCGACATGGGCAACCGCTTCCGCCTGCTGGTCAATACGGTCGAAGCCGTCAAACCGGAGCACGAACTGCCCAATCTGCCGGTCGCGCGGGTGCTGTGGAAAGCCAATCCCGATCTGGCAACGGCCGCCGCCGCCTGGATCTACGCGGGTGGCGCGCACCATACCGGATTCAGCCAGAACCTGAGTGCCACCTACATGGAAGATTTTGCCGAAATGGCGGGTATCGAATACGTACTCATCGACGAACATACGCGCCTGCTCGATCTGAAGAATCAGCTTCGGTGGAGCGAGGCCTATTATCGGTAGAAGCACCGGAGCGTACTGCTTTGGCGTGTATGGCTCCGATATTACGTTTATTACTAGCGGGCTGCCTGGGCAGCCCGCTTTTTGTTCAGGCCCAGCCTAACGCGGTCCGACCTGACGCGGTCCGATCCGACCTCCGGCAGGGGGCTTACTTCACCGAAGCCGAGGCGGCGCAACGCCTCACCGACACGGCGCGAACGTACCCAACACGGACAGCCTGGGAAAAACGGGCAACATTGATTCGGCAGGGGATTCGAGCGGGGATGAACCTGCCCGACAAACCGGCCTTTGCCCCGCTGAAGCCTATTCGCCACAGCCTGCGCCAGTTGAACGGCTATACGGTCGAGAATGTGGCGTTCGAGAGTCTGCCTGGTTATTTCGTGACGGGAAATCTGTATCGCCCCGTCGGTTTTAAGGGCAAACGCCCCGTGGTGCTTTGTCCGCATGGGCACTCACAAACCTTGGAAGGCCGTTCGCTGGAGGCGGCCCAACAGCGGTGCGCAACGCTGGCGCGCATGGGGGCGGTGGTCTTTGCCATTGATATGGTGGGGTATGGCGAGGCCACGCAATGCGCCCACAAACTCCCCACGACGCAGCCCCTGCAAACGCTCAACAGCATTCGGGCGCTCGATTTCCTGCTCAGCCTGCCCGAGGCCGACGCTAAACGGGTGGGCGTAACGGGCGAGTCGGGCGGGGGCACGCAGACGTTCCTGCTAACGGCCCTTGACCCGCGCGTTACGGTATCGGTACCGACGGTGATGGTATCGGCCCACTTTTTCGGCGGCTGCACCTGCGAGAGCGGTATGCCCATTCATAAACGCCCGACGCATGAAACCAACAACGCCGAAATTGCCGCCCTCGCCGCCCCGCGTCCGCTGCTGCTGATCTCGGATGGGGGTGACTGGACGAAAAACACGCCTAGGGTAGAATATCCCTACGTGCAGGGTGTGTACCGGCTCTACGGGGCTGAAGACAAGGTTGCCAACGTCCACCTCGCCAATGAAGGGCATGATTACGGCCCCAACAAACGCGCCGCCGCCTACCGCTTTCTGGCTAAACACATGGAGCTCGAACTTAACCGAATCCTTAGCAATGGTAACCCCGATGAAACGCCGAATACCCTGTTGTCCAAAGACGACCTGCGCGTGTTCACTCCCGAACACCCTCGACCGTCACAGGCCGTGATGGGCGATGAGGCCGTGCAAGCCCTGGTACAGCGGCATCTGGTTGCGGGTAAGTAGCTGGTGTTTAGTTGCTGACGCGCGGCCGAAGAGTTTCGCGTCAGCAACTAATTGGGGCAGATCACTTCGACCCTTTTAGCCGTTCGACCAGCCAGTTGTTCATTTTTTCGGTTTGTTCCGGGTACGTCCAGTGCCCGGTATCGAGGAAGAGGCTGAGCAATTTGGGCGCGTTGATCACGTTATACGCCGCGTACATCGACGTGGGCGGGCAGGTTTCGTCGTTGTAGCCCCACGAATAGTAGCCGGGTACGTTTACCAGCCGGGCGAAGTTGACCACGTCGTAGTAGCCAACGGTGCTGACCTTTGGGGGCGTGTTGTTGATGGCCAGACTGGCACCCGTAAACAAGTGCGGCCAGCCACCGGCGCGGCCACTCAGGTAGCCCGTCATGTCGCTGAGCGCCGGGTAATAAGCCCCCAGCCATTTCACCCGCTTGTCGAGCCCCGCCGTCACAATCGACAGCGCTCCACCCTGACTGCCGCCCGTGACGGCCAGGTTTTGCCCGTCGTACTGCGGCAGGCTGGCGATAAAGTCGATGGCCCGCACGCAGCCCATATACACCCGCTTGTAGTAATAGCGGTCACGGTCATCAAGGTTGAACATCGGGTAATTGGCTAGCGCACCACCGGCCAGATTGGCATAGACAGCCGGGTCCATGTTGACGGGAATGCCATGAATACCAATTTCGAGTGTGATAATGCCCCGTTCGGCCATCGCTACATCCCCGGCATAGGGCCGGATGCCCGCGCCGGGTACTTTCAGCAGCGCCGGGTATTTGCCTTCCGCCTTCGGCACGCACAGAATGCCGTAGAGGCGGGCCTGTGTGCTGGTTTGGGTTGGCGGTACAAAGTTGTTGATGTTGACGTGGTACACATTGACCGTGCCGGTGCAGCGTTCGGGCAGGAGCGTCATCCGGGCGTCGAGGGGAATGGCGGCGAGGTCGGCTTTGGCTTTGTCCCAGAACGCCTGAAAGTCCGTCGGGTTGACGACGGTTGGTTTGATCGACAGGGGGTCGAAAGCGGCCGTCGCCATGCCGCGATATTCCCTGCCGTCCACCACCGCCGTGGCGGTGCAGCGCAGAAAGCCCGCCGTTTTCAGAGGAGTACCCGTCAGGTTGGCAGTGCCGTCGCGCAGGGTAAGCGTCTCTTTCTGAGTCGGGTCCATTTTTTCGGGTCCAATCTCATAGCGGACGTTGGCACCCCGAAGCGGAACGTTGTTCTGGTAAACGACCACGTTGAACCGGGGCGCTTCACCCAGCTTATAGTGCCAATCGGCATGATCGGGCGTAACCACGACTTTAACCAGCCGCTCAACGGGTTGAGCCAGCAGATTGGTAACGGTAACAAGGAGAAGGAATAGCGTTTTTTTCATGGGACTTAGTGTTGTAGAGACCAGTAGGCCGATTTCTACAACACTAAGACGCGGGGGAATGGGTCTCTACTTAAACGCCCCAATACCCGTAATGGCTTCGCCCAGAATCAGCAGGTGGATGTCGTGGGTGCCTTCGTAGGTGATCACCGATTCGAGGTTCATCATGTGGCGCATAATGGGGTAATCGCCCGTGATGCCCATGCCACCAAGCAATTGCCGACAGGTGCGGGCCACGCGCAGCGCCATGTCGACGTTATCGCGTTTGGCCATCGAAATCTGCGCTGTCGTGGCGGCGTCGTTGTTTTTCAACGTACCCAGCCGCCAGCAGACCAGTTGCGCTTTGGTGATGTCGGTGAGCATTTCGGCTAGTTTTTTCTGCACCAACTGAAACGACGCAATAGGCTTATCGAACTGAATGCGTTCGAGGGTGTAGCGGCGGGCCGTTTCGTAGCAGTCCATCGCTGCCCCCACAGCACCCCAGGCGATGCCGTAGCGCGCCTGATCGAGGCATTGCAGCGGTGCCTTCAGGCCAATGGCATCGGGCAGCATATTCGTCTTGGGCACTTTCACGTCTTGGAAAATCAACTCGCCCGTGCGGCTTGCCCGCAACGACCACTTGCGCTCGATGTCGTTGGTCGAGAACCCTTCCATACCGCGTTCGACAATCAGGCCCCGGATTTTGCCCTGTTCGTTCTTCGCCCACACGATGGCGATGTCGGCAATCGGGGCGTTGGTGATCCAGAGTTTTGAGCCATTGAGCAGGTAGTAATCGCTGCGTTCGATAAACGCCGACTCCATGCCGCCGGGGTTGGAGCCGTGGTTCGCTTCGGTAAGCCCGAAACAGCCCAGCAGTTCGCCTTTGGCCAGCCGGGGCAGGTAGTGAGCCTTCTGCTCATCGGAGCCAAACGCCCAGATCGGGTACATCACCAGCGAGCTTTGCACCGACACGGTCGAGCGCAGGGCCGAATCGCCGCGCTCGATCTCCTGCATCATCAGGCCGTAGCTGATCTGATCGAGGCCACCGCCGCCCACCTCAACGGGTAGGGTAGGACCAAACGCGCCGATCTGCCCGAACTTGGGCACGATGGTTTCGGGAAATTCGCCCCGCTGGGCACAGTCGTCGATGGTTGGCGTGATTTCACGTTTGACAAACGTCCGCATGGCCGAGCGAACCAGTTTCTGTTCGGGCGTCAGCAGGTCGTCGATCTGGTAAAAGTCAGGGGCCTCGAAGGCATCGGTGGCGCCGGTGCGTACGGTGGCAGCGCGCGGGCTGATAGGTTGCTGAGGTTGCATACGGCCAAAACAGGAAACCACCGGTATATGTTGGCGATTCGTGCCAATTTACTGCCCGGCGATTCAATCCGCCACCAACGTGGGCTTGGTTAGACAGCGTTACGGTCCGGTCCGTTCGACAATGCCCAACTCGTCCATCAGTTCGCGCCCAAACTGCCGGATCGTCTCGATGACCGGAATCACCCGGCGGCCTTTGTCGGTAATGCGGTATTCTACGTGCGGTGGCACTACCGGGAACACCGTACGCGTCACAAATCCGTGTGCTTCCAGTTCGCGCAACTGCGTGGTCAGCATTTTATGGCTGATGTGGGGCAGGTATTTCTTCAGCTCACTGTAGCGCATCACCTGTTTGTTGAGCCGCCACAGAATCGGCATTTTCCAGGTCCCGCCGATATGGCTCATCGCAAACTCGACGGGGTTGTAGTAGAGTTTGCCGTTATGTAGAAAGTCAGGCATGGGTATAACGAATTGGTTGTCAAGTGCTCTCTAAAAGGAGAGTATCACACTTCGGTGTACAAATACCCCTAAAGGTATAGGGGCAGGTCTACATTTGTTCAGCGCGCTAGTAAACACACAAACCAACTGACGACATGAGCCTGAAAGATCCCAACCGGGTCAATGCCAAACGACCCAAGCGCATCGCCATCGTGATAGCCAATCCGGCCCTTTCCACCACAACGGGCTGGCCCGTAGGCTTCTGGTGGAGCGAACTGACGAACCCGTACTACGAATTTACCGAGAAAGGCTACGCGATTGACCTCTTCAGCCCCAACGGTGGCCGCTGCGAGCCCGATGCCATGAGCGACCCCAACGATGCGAGCGGCTACTCCTCGACGGACCTCATCTCGCAGGGGTTTATGCATACCGAAAAACTGCGGGCGCTGATCGATACGACCAAACCCATCGCCGACCTGAACGTGGCCGATTTTGACGCGTTGGTGGTCGCCGGTGGGCAGGCACCGATGTTTACCTTCGAGCAGGCCACCGACCTGCACCAAACGTTTGTCGATTTTTATGAGTCGGGCAAGGTAACGGCGGCGCTGTGCCATGGGACGGCCATTCTGCGCTACGCCAAACTGAGCAACGGCGAGTACCTGGCCAAGGGCAAGACCGTGACGGGCTTTGCCAACGTCGAGGAAGATTTTGCCGACAAGGCCGTGTGGGACTATGGGCTCCTCGCACGCGACAAGCACGTGATGCCCTGGCGTATCGAAGACGAGCTGAAGAACCTCGGTGCCAACTTCGTGCAGGCCGGGCTGTGGCGGGGTTTCGCGATCCGCGATGGCAACCTGATTACGGGGCAGCAGAACTTCTCGGGCGCCGAAACGGCCCGTGCCATCATCGACGCCCTGGGTGAGTAACGTACCTGGCCAGAACGTATGCGCTACCGACTCGTTATACTTGGTTTGAGCCTGAGCAGCCTGCCTGCGCAGGCTCAACTGGCAGAAAGCGACACCGCCCGGCTACAGGTACGTATCTCGTTGGCTGGCAACGTGCAGCAGGGCAACGTAGCCGCAACGGCGGTACGTAGCAAGTTCGATCTGGTTGTGTCGCCAACGCGGTACTGGGCGTTCAAGTCGCAGAACGCGAGCCTGTATCAGGCTTTTTACGGACTCCGGGCCGACAACGATCTGTTTAGTCGCAACTACCTGTATTACCGTCCCGACCGGAGGGTGTACCCGTTTGGTATTGCTTACGTCTCGACGAACTATCGCCGCAAAATCGACCTGCGCTATTTTGCGGGGGCGGGGCTAACCTTACGGCTGATCCGTTCGCCCGAAAATGGGCTGCGCGTATCGGCCGGGGGCGTCTACGAAACCTCCCGCTTCATGGGTACGACCTTCAACGAGCCACGGTACAACGGCGCGTCGTCGATTGCGCTGTGGCGGGCGACGACCTGGCTGGGTGGTTGGCATACCTTACTCGACGGCCACCTGCGAATCTACTACGACGCCTACTACCAGCCCGCCTTTTCGGACGCCAACAACGCCCGCTGGCAATACGATGTCGGCGTCGACTTCCCCGTCTGGCGCGGGCTGACGGTCACGCTACTGTACACGGCCACCCACGAGCAACTTGTCGTCACGGCGATTCGGCCCGACGACCGGCTGCTGACGATGGGGCTGGCCTACACCCTGTGGACGGGCCATAAACCCTGACCCGCAACAACACCCGAACGAGGGCGGACTCGTCGCTTTTTGACCAGCCGACACCTAACTCCTTTTTACTTTATGACAATTGCCATCATTGGCTCCGGCAACGTAGGCGGAGCCCTCGCTCAACGCTTCGCGGAAGTAGGGCATACCGTTCTGGTCGGTGCCCGGTTTCCGTTATCCGAAAAATCAATCGGGCTCGCGACTAAATTGGGGGAAGACCGCTTTACCTCGCCGGAACGGGCCGCCGCCCAATCTGACGTAATTGTGCTGGCCACCCCCGCTCAGAAAGCCATCGAGGTAGTACAGGCACTGGGTGATACCACCGGAAAAGTCATCATCGACACCATGAACAGCCTGCGGGGCATGGGCCCGGATGGCTTCAGCACCACCACCGACGCCGTTCTGGCCCATACCGCCACGCGCGATGTGGTTAAATGCTTTAACACGACGGGGTTCGAGAACATCCTCAACCCGACGTATGGTGAACAGGCTGCCGACATGTTTGTGGCGGGCCACAGCAGTCACGGCAAGGCTGTGGCGACTCAACTGGCCACCGAGATCGGCTTTGGTGCGTGTTACGACCTCGGTGGCAATGACAAGTTTGCGCTGATCGAGCAATTGGCGTTTACCTGGATCAACTTGGCGCTGTTGCAGGGCTACGGCCGGGGCATGGCGTTCAACATACTGACCCGCTAACGCATCGACGGTATGAATTACCTGACCAAAACGCGGGTCGAGGCGTTCAGCGATGGCGTCTTTGCCATTATCGTGACGCTGCTGGTGCTGGAAATCAAGGTGCCGCACATCGAACAGCACGAGTCGGTGGCGGAACTAGGGACGGCGCTGTTGGGGCTGCTACCCAAAATCCTCAGCTGGATCATCAGTTTCCTCATCGTCTGCGTTATCTGGGTCAACCACCACCGGATTCTGGCTCAGGTCGAGCACATCACACACGGGCTTTTCTGGCTCAATGCGCTGCTGTTGCTCTGGTGTTCCTTCATTCCCTTCCCGACGGCGCTTATGGGTGACTACCTCGGCAACCCGCTGGCTTCGTTTGTCTTTGGCTGCATACTGGCCCTAATGGCGCTCACCTTCAGCCTGATCCGCTGGTATGCGCTGCGCAACCAACAGGTGCTCAAAAAAACGGTTGACCTATCGCATTATCGCCGGGCCACCACGCGTTCGGTGGTGTTTGGTCCGTCGCTGTACCTGCTGGGTGGCGCACTGGCCTTTGTGCACACCTGGCTGTCGATGGCGGTGTTCGCGTTCATTCCGTTGTATTTCATCGTCTATAGTGCGGCCTCCTCCGTTCAATCCGCCGACGAGTGACGTATTGGCTGACAAACAGGTGGTTATGGCTTGGTTTGCCTGCTTGAGCGTTCAGCAGCCGTGTGGCTGGGGTACGAGGCGTACGTTCAATCAATCTTGCTGCGCCATATGACCGTAGCCTGAGGTTTGTTGGAGCGGCGATTCTTTTTTGGGTATCTTTCCCGAGAATCACCACTCGCCTTTTCTACCATGAATCAACAACCCTCTCCGGCGTTTATTGGCGCTTCCTGGGCGGCGCTGCTCATCGGTGCCGTTGCGTACAATATTGGTCTTTTTAACGCCACGATGGCCCTCAACGAGAAGGGCTACTACTTCACGATACTGATGTACGGCCTGTTTTCGGCTATATCGGTGCAAAAAAGCGTCCGCGACCGGCAGGAGGGTATCCCCGTTACGAATCTCTATTATTCATTGAGCTGGTTCTCCACGCTGCTGGCTATTCTGCTGCTGACGGTGGGCCTCTGGAACGCTACGCTGACCGCCAGCGAAAAGGGATTCTACGCCATGTCGTTCATGCTGAGCCTGTTTGCTGCCATTGCGGTGCAGAAAAACACCCGCGACAAGCAGGCGGATGAAAAGTAAAGCCCGGTACGTATATGCCTAAACCGATTGCGGCGGCCCTGTTCGATATGGACGGGGTGCTGATTGATAATGCCCGATTCCACCGACAGAACTGGTTTGCCCTGGCCAAACGCCACGGACGGCCCCTCACGCCAGACCAATACGATCAGTTCATCAATGGGCGGGTGGCGGCTTCGTCGCTGCCGTACCTGCTGGGGCGCGAACTGGCCGCTGATGAACTGCTGACGATGGCCACCGCCCTCGACAGCGATTACCGGCAGCTGTATGCGCCGCACCTGGCCCCCACGCCGGGGCTGGGTACGTTCCTCGAGCACCTGAAAGCGGGGGGAATCCGCTGCGGCGTGGGTAGTTCAGCGCCACCCGAAAACATCGATCTGGTGCTCGACGGACTGGCTATCCGGGCCTATTTCGATACGGTTGTAAACGCCACGATGATCCGCCGGGGCAAGCCAGACCCCGAAATTTACCTAACCGCCGCCGAACGATTAAGTCAGTTGCCGGAGCAGTGTGTGGTGTTTGAAGATGCGTTTTCGGGAATCGAAGCGGGGCTACGGGCCAACATGCGCGTGGTGGCGCTGGCTACGACCCACACCCGCGCCGAACTCACCAACGCCGGTGCTGACCTGATCATCGACGATTTTAACGACCCGGCTTTGCTGCCGTGGCTGGCTCAGGCCTGCTAGCGCAACGGGTGGCGCTCACGACATACTGTAGGGTAGCCAAAGGGGCAACGGCGCTTTGACCCTCAAACCGTACCCGTTGAACTCCGTAATCGGTCATGCAGATAGGTATTGAAATTGGCGGCACTAAACTACAACTCCTTGTCGCCGGGGCCGATGGGACCATTGTTCGGCGGTTCCAGCAACAAGTCGATTCGGCGGCTGGGGCGGCGGGGATTCTGGATTGGATCGAGCAGACACTGGGGCAGGTGCCGGGGCCAATTGATGGCGTTGGCGTCGGGTTTGGTGGACCGATCGATGCCGAAACGGGCTACATCATCACGTCGCATCAGGTGGCGGGCTGGGCAGGCATAAACCTGGCCGACTGGCTGCGGCAACGCACCGGGGCCGCGCAGGTACGTCTGGAGAATGACGCAAACGCGGCGGCGCTGGGCGAAGCCCTGCACGGGGCCGGGCAAGGATTTACGCAGGTTTTCTACGTCACGCTGGGTAGCGGCGTGGGCGGGGGTATGGTCGTTGATGGCAAGCTGTATCGGGGCGCCAAACCGGGCGAAGCCGAGATCGGACACCTCTGGATCGTTCCCCCCACGCGGGATTCGCCCGGCCAAACGCTCGAACAGACAGCCTCGGGCTGGGCCGTCGATCGGCAGATTCGCGACTTACTCCCGCAATTGCCGCCCGATTCGCCCCTGCGCTGGTACGTTGAGATGGCACCCCGGTCGGGCGGCGAAGCCCGCTATCTGGCCCCCGCGCTGGCCGACAATGACCCTGTTGCCGCCATGCTGATTGAGCAGATCGGGGCCGTCGTTGCCCTTGGGCTGTCGCATGTCGTGCATCTGTTTCATCCGCAGGTGCTGGTATTGGGTGGTGGGTTGTCGCTCATCGGTGAGCCGCTTCGAATGGCCGTCGAAACCGCCCTGAGCCGCTTTATCATGGCTGCCTTTCAACCACCCCCCGCCGTTCGGCTGGCGCAGCTAGGCACCGATGCCGTGCCCGTCGGGGCGTTGGCGATGATGAAAGACTGAACGAGCGAAAGAGTGATTGGATGCTACAGGGCAACGTACCTACGCGGAGCAGAACGGCGCTCACTATCACTCGTTCACTCAGTCGCTCGTTCACTCTTTCTCAATGAAGCAGTAGCACAGCAAATGGCAGATGGTCATCTGGGCATCTTCGACCCGGCCGAAATGGACGTCGGGCAGGCGAATGTGTTCGGTGGCAAGCTCCGCCAGCCGACCGCCGTTGCCACCCACCAGCGCCAGAGTGGTGCAGCCATGGGCGTTGGCCCACTCGACGGCCTTCACCACGTTGGGCGATGACCCGCTCACGCTCAGCGCCAGCACCAGGTCGCCGGGGCGGGCGTAGTTCTGGAGTTGCCCGGCGTAGACATCATCGTAGCTGTAATCATTACCCAGCGCCGTGATCCACGAAATACTTTCGTTCAGGCAGAGGCATCGAAATCGCTTGCCCATCCGGTCGGAGGCACTTTTGCCAAGATCCGTGACGAAGTGGGACGCGTTCATGGCGCTGCCACCATTGCCAAAGACAAACAGTTGCCGGTCGTCGGCCCAGGCCTGATGAAGCCAATTGGCCCAGCGGGTCACGGTGTCGATCGGGATGGCCTGATACAGCGCCTGCTGTTTGGCGAGGTAGTCGGTGAAATAAGCGTCGGTCATTGATAAGTGCAGGAGTTGAGTAAAAACGGACTAGGCTGTAAAGGCGCAGCGTGCACCGGTCTATCCGGTATGGCTGGCAAAAAAATGGGACGAAAGTGGTAAATTTACCCCGCTGTTGCCGGATAACCACCGGCCCGTCTTACGCATGCATCAACAACTTACGCTGACCCTCGCGCCGGAGCAGGGTCTCGACGAAGCGGCTTTTCGCGCGCTTGTTCTCAACCAACTACACCTTCCTGACTCGCCCGACGTGGTCGTGCGTAAACGCCGTCAGTCGATCGACTCGCGCGGCCGTCAGGTACGTGTGCATGTCGAAACGGACGTGTATGCGGGTGAAACGCCCCCGCCTCTGATTCGCCACGGGCTAACGTACCCCGACGTGAGCCGGGCCAAACCGGTCATCATTGTGGGGGCTGGCCCGGCGGGTTTGTTTGCCGCTCTGCGCCTGATCGAACTAGGGCTGAAACCCATCGTGCTCGAACGCGGCTCCGACGTGCGGGCGCGTCGCCGCGATCTGGCGGCGATCAACAAAGACCATGTCGTTAACCCCGAATCGAACTATTGCTTTGGTGAGGGCGGAGCCGGTACGTATTCCGACGGTAAGCTCTATACCCGTTCGAGCAAGCGGGGCGACATCCGGCGGATTCTGGAGATTCTGGTAGCCCACGGCGCTACCGAGCAGATTCTGGTGGATGCACACCCGCATATTGGCACCAACAAACTGCCCAACGTGGTCACGGCGCTACGCGAAAGCATCCTGGCTGCGGGTGGTGCCGTGCACTTCGATACGAAGGTGGTGGACCTGCTGCGCGACGGCGATCAACTGCGGGGCGTGGTCACGGCCGATGGCAACGAGTATACCGGCGTTGGCGTGATTCTGGCGACGGGGCACTCGGCCCGCGACATCTTTCACCTGCTGCACGAGCGCGACGTACTCATCGAAGCCAAACCCTTTGCCATGGGCGTTCGGATCGAACATCAGCAGTCGCTGATCGATACGTTGCAGTATCACCTCAACCCGCGCCACAGCATCCAGACCCCCAATCTGGGTCGGGGTGATTACCTCCCTGCCGCCTCGTATAGCCTGGTTACGCAGACAAAAGTTGGCGGGGTGGAGCGGGGTGTTTTCTCATTCTGCATGTGCCCCGGTGGGTTCATTGTCCCCTCGGCCACGGCCCCCGGCGAACTGGTCGTCAACGGCATGTCGCCCTCCCGCCGCGATTCGCCCTTCGCCAATTCGGGACTGGTAGTGGCCATTACCGACGCCGATCTGAAGCCCTACGCGCAGCACGGCCCGCTGGCGGGTCTGTTGTTGCAACAGGCCGTGGAGCAGCGCGCCTGCACCGTTGGCAGCGGCCTGTCGGGCGGGTTGAGCCAAACCGCTCCGGCGCAGCGCGTAGCCGATTTTGTGAATGGCAGGCAGTCGGCCAGTTTGTTACCGACGTCGTATCAGCCCGGTCTGGCATCGGTGGATATGCGCGAGGTGTTGCCCGACCACATTGCCCAGCCACTCCGGCAGGGGCTGCGCGATTTTGGCCAGATGCTGCGTGGGTACGTTAGCAACGAGGGGCAACTGATTGGCATTGAAAGCCGAACGTCGTCGCCGGTGCGCATTCCCCGCGACCGCAACACTTGCGAGCATGTACAGGTACGTCGGTTGTTTCCCTGCGGCGAAGGGGCCGGTTACGCGGGTGGCATCGTTTCGGCGGCGATGGATGGCGAACGCTGCGCCAACGAACTGGCGGCGTTGTACAAGTAAAGAAGTTTGGTGTTTAACGTTTGGGTCTGACGTTGGCTGACGCCCGCAGTTTGCGCACGCGCTAGCCAACGTTAAACCCTAAACGTCAAACTACTTACTAGCTACGTCGCCGCACTCCTGATCGAACATGAAGACGTGGTAGGCGAAGTCGCGCCAAGCGAAATTCTTGCCGTATTTGGTCATGAGGGCGGGGCAGGTGTCGAACAGCGGCGCAAACAGTTCGTCGTAGTTCTTCTTTTTGAGGCGGATCGTTTTGCCATTCGTCTTGACGTAAAATGACTTATCCATGCCGCCCGTCAGCTGAATACCGCCAAAGCCCACGCCTGTCGTTTCGGCCGCGAAAGGGTCGTCATAGACCCGGATGCGTGACTCAAAACCGGGATTTACGAGCTGAAGCAGGGCTTCCCGTTTCTGGTCGTCGAGGCGTTCGTTGTAGAACAGGACCAGATTCCGGCCCGACTGGTCTACTTGGTTACGCTGCATTTTAGCAATCGAACGGGTACTCTCGCTGAACGAGGCAAACTTAGCAAAATCGGAAGGGCTCAGACCCGCTTCCTGGATTTCATCGGCTTCGTACTTAAACCTCTTACCATCCAGCGTTTTGCCTTCGATCCGGATAATGAGCCCTTTTTTTCGGTCGAGATCATCGAGAATGAACTCAACGCGCTCGCCAGTCTTGAGCACTAAATAGCCCGGTTTGCTACTCGAAAAGCGTTCGATGGGTGGCAGGAATTGTTGGGCCGACGCGGCAGTGAAGCATAGTGACAGAAGTAAGCAGAACGGCAGGAAGCGGGTAGATCGTGAACGCATACGTGTAGAGTTGATTAAGCCTCCAAAGTAGGAAGCGGCTGCGCAAAAGTCTCGCTACAGGCTGAAGGCGTTGCCGCCAATTGATTAACCGTCGTGGTCAGTTCGCCTGCGTAGCCTTGGAAAGCCCCAAACCGGTAAGGAGGTTCGTGACCGTGGCAACCGCTGGAATAGTAACGTAGTGCCATCGATCGCCAGACAGCCACTTACTTCTAGGGGCAAGCGTCTCGCTGTAGACCAGTATGGGATCGTGCTCTGCTAAAAAGAGTTGGTACCAAACAAAGCAGGCCATACCATTAGCGACTGTAAACCATCCGAACTGCCACTTATTGACCATCTTGTACAGTACGGGCTCGGCCAGGCACTGGCTAAGGTAAAAGGCGATGATCAGTCCCACATGAATGTCGTTTCGGAGCGGAGGGAGGTTCAGTTGTCGTACTGCATAAACTGACAGTACATAAAGAAAGAAGAGCACGAACCAGTAAGCTGGGTACCTGTTGGCCGGGTGCTGTTTGAGGGCATACCATTGAGCGGCAGGAAGCAGGAGGGGAAAGAAAAGGCCAATACCTATTAATCCCGTGCTTATGCTAACCACAAAGGTTGCGATTGGCAAAAAAATCCAATAGATGAGCCATTTAGACGGTAATAGTCGCTGTTGCATAGTTGTATTGGTTAAGTGATGTATGGCTTTTGTTGATACAAATCAGGTACGTCTGCACGTCGTAGAGGCAGGGCCAGCCGACGGGCCGCTGGTGATACTATTGCACGGATTCCCGGAGTTCTGGTATGGCTGGCGGGCGCAGATCGACGCGCTGGCTGCGGCAGGTTACCGGGTCTGGGCACCCGATGGGCGGGGTTATAACCTCAGTGACAAACCGGCTGGCCTTAGTCCGTACACCATCGACAAACTGGTGGCTGACGTCGTTGGGCTCATCGCCGCGGCGGGCGTAGAAAAAGCGACGGTGGTAGGACACGACTGGGGCGCGATAGTGGCCTGGTGGCTGGCGATAACCCACCCTGACCGATTGGAACGGCTGGTTTGCCTCAATGTGCCGCACCCGGCCGTGATGAGCCGGTTTTTGCGTCGGTCGCCGCGCCAATTGTTGCGGAGTTGGTATGCCGTGTTCTTTCAGGTGCCGCGCCTGCCCGAATGGCTCAGTCGCCTCGGCAACTGGTGGAGCCTGACCCGCACGCTGCGCCGGAGCAGCCGCCCAGGTACGTTCACTGAAGCTGATCTGGCCACCTACCGAGCCGCGTGGGCACACCCCGGACCAACAGGGGCGCCCGCGCTCCGAACGATGGTGAACTGGTATCGAGCCTATGCCCAACGGGGCCCGACCCTGCCCGCCCGTCATCGAATTACGATGCCGACGTTACTGATCTGGGGCGTCAGGGATGCCTTTCTGGTGCGCGACATGGCGCAACCCAGCATCGACCTGTGCGACCGGGGCCGGCTGGTCTTTTTCGAGAACGCCACCCACTGGGTGCAGCACGAAGAAGCTGATGCCGTGAATCGACTGTTGATCGACTTTATCGGCCCGGCCTAACCATTGAGCAGCACAAACAGGGCAAACGGCACGTTCAGCCTATCGGGCAACTGCATCACCCGCAGCCGGACGAGGTGCTGCCAGAGTATGATGGCGTTCCCTGCCAGCAGTAGTATAGGCCAGTCAAACGCGAAACCGATTGATTTGACGAGCCCGCCAACCAAGATGCTCATACCCAGATGCCCCAGGTAGTCGAGTATATTGGCGAGGCGGGTAGTCGATGAGTGGCGAAGAATGTAGCTGCCTGTCACCAGGAGGTGAGTGGCCAACATACCAGCGGCTAGTGGTGTAACGGACCCGACAGCCGCCAGGTGGCCTGTAAGCAGCGTACCGAAGAGTAGCACGAGAAACACGATCCGATAGCCAAGGTTAAAATCGGGCGTAAGGTCCATGAGGTGCGGGCGCTCGGGCGGGGCCGGAAACAACAGACGGCGGTTGTAAGAAACAAAGGCGTAGAACCGCCTGCCCAACTCAAACAGCAGCGTGTCGCGAATGAAGCGGGTAAAACGGGGCCAGCGGCGCTGAGTTACGGTCAGAATAGCCTCGACGCCATACTGCGCCTCACCGGTTTCCAGGTTTACGAACGGAATTTCGTGCCGCTGCCGCACAGGGTCAAGCCGATTAACCAGCGCAGGGTCGGTGATGGCATGGCTGGCTATACGGTCTTCGGCAGGTAAAGCGCCCGCAACGACCAGCCCTTTCGTATACGCCCGGCATAGAGGACAGTCAGCGTCGTAGATCAATACTTTTTTCATCGTGAGAGAAGTGTTAACTAGTAAGATGAATTATTTGTATTTTCAGAAAACAATGAAAGTTTGTAAACCTAAAAAGGCCACTTCACTGTGGCCCGTTTTTGCCCGATTGGGGGAGCGTCAGGTGAAAATCTTAAAAAACTGGTTGACGAGCCACGTTTCTTCCGTCTTCAATACGGCGCTAACAGTGGAATCCGCAAAATGGGCGACGCGGCTGATGTTACCGATTACCTTCGTAAACTCAGCCGCTTCCGCTGAGTCAGGTGCAACGCGCTTTAGTTCCTCCAGCACATCCAGCACGGGGGCAATTTCGCGACGGCGGCGCTCCTTAACCACTTGCTTGGCTACCTTCCAGATATCTTTTTCGGAATAAAAGTACTCGCGGCGTTCGCCTGCTTTCAATTGCTTGAAGACCAGGCCCCAGTCCATCAAGTCGCGGATATTCATGTTCGCATTGCCCCGCGAAATCTGAAGCTCGGCCATGATCGTGTCGGTATCCAGCGGTTCTGGCGAAATCATCAGCAGCGCGTGAATCTGCGCCATGGTGCGATTCACACCCCACTGGGTAGCCAACGTACCCCAGGTCTGAATGAACTTAGCCTTTGCCTCCGCGAATTCCATACACCAAAGGTACATGGATTTTTCATTTTCACTATTTTTTGAAAATAAAAAATACAATGGTGGATTATAGCTACGCTGCTACTGGTAATACCGATAGACGGACACTTAGTCAGGGGAAGCCGCGATTACCTTAGGTATAACCTCACTTACGGGGGCCAATACCGAAAAGACGGTCGTAGGTCGTTCGGATGCCGTATGCCGACTAATTTGCGGAGGGGCAGGGAAGGGTTGGGGTCTATTCCGTACATTTGGGCAGATGAGCCATCTTGTCTAGGGGTAGCCTCTTTACTTTGCCCGCTGTCGCCTCACCGAATGACCCACACTGCGTTTACTGATTTTACCGCTAACCTTCAACAACGACTTCAGCAACCGTTACCCGGCGAAGCAGCGCATCGCCTGATGGCGTCGTCGGCCCGCACCAAGCTGGGTATTCGACCCAACGAACGGACCCGGCGCAGCGCCGTCCTGATCTTATTTTACCCCTACCAGAACACGATTTACCTGCCGCTCATTCTGCGGCCGCAATACGACGGCGTACATGCGGGGCAGATGGCGTTTCCGGGGGGACGCATGGAACGTACCGACCGCGATTTGATTCAGACGGCCCTGCGGGAGGCGCAGGAAGAAATCGGCATTCGGGTGCAGGACGTGAAGGTGCTGGGTAAACTGACGGAGCTGTTCATTCCGCCGAGCAATTTCTACGTACAGCCGGTGGTAGGAGCCATGAAAACCCGCCCCGATTTTTACCCCGACCCCCGCGAAGTCGATGCCGTTGTCGAGGTAAGCCTCGACACCCTGCTCGACAAAACCATCGTCGGCGACAGCCAGATTCAGGTCCGGGGCGTTACCGTCGACGCACCTTATTACGACATTCAGGGCCACCGCGTCTGGGGCGCCACCGCCATGATGATCGCCGAATTACTGGCCGTGCTGGAATAGGGGCAAGGGTTTGTAGGGACTTGCAGGGTAGGCAGGTAATCGTGTGCTCCATGCAATTCCCTGCCTACCCTGCGAACCCTTGTTATTTCTCAAACAGGCGCTTGATAACGTCTTGCTGGTTGCGCTGGAAAACGGCACGGTCGGGCGTTTCGGCCAGCAGCGTGTTGGGCGGGTAGTAGCTGTGTTGCGCGTAGCTGTCGGCGTAGAGTTCAAACCGCTGCCGCGACAGCAGGTTGGCCGGGCCGGTGCGCTGCCGAAACTGACGGAGCGCGTTCAGGTCGATGTCGGCGTTGGCGACCATACTTTCGCCCGCTCCCGCTTCGGCCAGCACCAGCCCCTTGTAATCGACGATTTTGGAGCCCGTATCGAGTGAACCCATCGGGATGTTGATGCCCGCTACCCCCGCCGAGTTGGCCGACACCACATAGCCCATGTTTTCGGTGGCGCGGGCCATCTTCGCCACGTTGCGCGGGGTCAGCATGGGGCTACCAGCCTCTGAAGTCGAGTGCAGGAAAATTTCGGCCCCGCGCATGGCCAGGCAGCGCGCCACTTCCGGGTACAGAATCTCTTCCGACGCAATGCAGGCCAGGTTGCCAATGTTGGTTTTCGCGACCGGAAAAACGGCGTCGTAGCCGTACGCTTCCAGGTAGTAAGCCCACACATCGTGCGGAGTGGGCGTCAGCATGGCGTTGAGGCGGCGGTAGCGCAGAATGACGTCGCCGTTGGGACCCATGATAAAGCTCGTCTGAAAATACAGGTCGGGGAAGTGCGGGTCGAGCTCGTAGGCGTTGCCGGAAAAATAGATCTTGTGTTTTTGCACCATGGCGCCCAGTGCCTCGTAAATCCGGCCGTCGAGTTCGAGGGCGGCCTTGTCGCGCCAGTCGATCAGGCTTTCGGTTTGCGGAAACCCCGTCAGAAAATACTCGGGCACCACAACCAGCAGGGTATCCCGGCCAGCAAAACCGATGGACGCTTCAATCTGTTTGTCGATGCGGTCGATCGAAGCCAGCATGACAGCTTCAGCTTCGTCGCGGGTGGTCGTGTGGTTAATGGTCTGGCAGGTTAACTGGAGCGCGAGGGCTTTGTACATGGGGGAAGGAGTTGCAATAACTGACCAGACGTGATCGTCCAATCAATCATTTGTTTCAAACGTGTATTGATGGTGGTAAAAACAACGATGACACGCCTGCAAATTACACCACGGACGTTAATTCAGTGCGCGCGTGGCCATCCGACCAAAAAAGACAGCGTGCTGGTGGGCGGTTGGTACCCGCTAAGCCGATGATAAGCATCGCTTTAGCCCGGCAGGCCTGGCTGAAACCGGCCTACGATCCTCCGCAACGTACCCAGACGGATACGATTAATCGCGCCGATGACTGTACTTTGTAGCCCGAGCCGAGTCTGGCTCGTCTTGTCGCCCATGAACTTCGTCAACGACCGCCTCTTTGCCCGCCAGCTCGATCAGGCCGATCCGCTCCGTACCTACCGCGAGCAGTTTCACATGCCGCAGCGCAACGGTCAGCCGCTCATTTACTTCTGCGGCAATTCGCTTGGGCTGCAACCCAAAGCGACCCGGGCCGCCATCGATCAGGAATTGGCCGTGTGGCAGCAACTGGCCGTGGAAGGCTGGTTTGAGCGGGACCCGGTTTTACAGAACGACCCCTGGCTGACCATCCACGAACGGAGCAAAGCCGCGCTGGCGCATATTGTGGGCGGCACGGAGGCCGAGGTATGCGCCATGAACAACCTCACGGTCAACATGCACCTGCTGCTGACCTCGTTTTACCGACCTACCGAAGGACGTACCCAAATCCTGACCATCAGCGGCGATTTTCCGTCGGACCAGTATGCGCTGGAAACCCACGTGCGGGCGCGGGGGCTCGATCCGAAGCAGGTGCTGGTTGAGGTCGCGCCCCGCCCGGATGCCGTAACCTGGCAATTGACCGATCTACTTGACGCCATCGACCAGCACGCCGACCAACTGGCACTGGTGTTGTTGAGTGGCGTGCACTACTACACCGGGCAGGCGTTTGATATGGCCGCCATTGCGCGGAAAGCGCAGGCACACAACATCCTTGTCGGTTTCGATCTGGCGCATGCTGTTGGCAACGTACCCCTGAACCTCCACGAGTGGGGCGTCGACTTTGCCTTCTGGTGTACCTATAAATACCTCAACAGTGGGCCGGGCGGCCTATCGGGTGTGTTTGTACACGAGAAGCACCATGACGCTGCCAGCGATACCAGCAACGTACCCAGACTGGCCGGCTGGTGGGGCTACGACCAGACGCGTCGGTTTGAGATGACCGGGGGCTTCGTGCCGATGCGGGGTGCCGATGGCTGGCAGGTGAGCACACCCACGGTGCTGTCGATGGCGGCCCACAACACCGCCGTGCAGCTAACGGCGGCAGCGGGCATGCCCAACCTGCGCCGGAAAAGCGAACAACTGACCGCCTATCTCCAGTTTTTGCTGACCGATCTGACGCAGCAGGGCCTCCTCACGATCATCACCCCCGCCGACCCGGCGCAGCGTGGTTGCCAGCTTTCGTTGCTGGTAGCTCAGCGGGGGCGGGCTGTTTTCGAGCAGCTTACCAAAGCAGGCATCATCGGCGATTGGCGCGAACCTGATTGCATCCGGCTGGCGCCAACACCCCTCTATAATACGTTTGACGAAGTCTGGCAGGTGGCCGACACGCTACGCCGTTTGCTGACCGCCGGCTGAGACGGGCTGCGCGGCCGTAGTGGGCACGTCGGTCGTTTCGGTCAGCTTAGCCAGCCCGTCGTATAAGTACTGAACGGCCCGCTCAATCTGGTCCCAGCCCTTTTCGTCGCCGAGGGAAATGCCCAACAGCGTGCGTTTGTCCTGCGCCAGAAACGTCAGCATCGTCATGGCGCTCACCAGGATAGCCAATAGCGGTCGCCCGTGCGCCGGGTGCACCAGCCGTGACATGGTATCGACCAGCGATTGAATTTGCTCTTCTTTCCCCGCCATAAGGGGGTTGATTGCCCCCGGCTGGTAGGCAAGCAGGTCGTTTTTCAGGATTTGCTGGGCGGGTGAGTTGGTTTTCAACTCCCGGAACTCGTTGAGCAGGTAGTCGCAGCAGAGTTTCAGAAAGGCCTCGGGCGAGAGCCCGTCCAACTGACTTCGGTCGATGAGCGGGTCGGTGCTCACGGGCATGTACTTGGCATAATAGGCCTCGATAAGCCCACTCAGCCCGCCAAAGTAGCGGTAAATCAGGATTTTATTCACCTTCGCCTGTTGAGCCAGTCGGTTGATACGTACCTGGTCAAAGCCTTCAGTGGTGATCAGTTCGTGAACGGCATCAATTAATCGTTGTTCGGTTTGCTGTCGATCGCGGGTCATAGAGAAGCTGATGTTACCCTGTGTCTGATCTTGTAAATCAGTTGATTAATTACAGTTTAAATATAGCGTTAGACTGCTTGTTTAACCTTGTTGGTTTAAAAAAGTTACATTTCGTTGCCAACCTTCCCATTTTGTTCGCTTCACGGGCGACCGCCGAAATACTTCTTTGAACACCTCTTCGGTGATTTCCTGCCAGTCGTTCCGGCTCACCGCCGTCAGCTCGGGCGATGGGTCAAAGGCAGGTGTCTGATGCGGTTTGGCGAACCGATTCCACGGACAAACATCCTGGCAGATATCGCAGCCAAAGACCCAGTTCTGGAATTTGCCCCGCACGTCTTCGGGAATGGCTTCTTTCAGTTCGATCGTGAAGTAGGAGATACACCGGCTGCCATCCACCACATAGGGTGCCACGATGGCGTCGGTGGGGCAGGCGTCGATACAGCGCGTGCAGGTGCCGCAGTGGTCGGTGGTGGGGCCGTCGGGTTGGAGGGGTAGGTCGAGAATCAGCTCGCCGATGAAGAAGAAGCTGCCCATTTGCCGGTTGAGCAGGTTGCTGTGTTTACCCACCCAGCCCAGCCCGCTTTTGGCCGCCCACGCCTTGTCCATCACCGGTGCCGAATCGACAAAGGCCCGGCCGCCCACCTCGCCAATCTCATCCTGAATAAACTGAAGCAGGTCTTTGAGCTTGTCTTTCAGCACAAAATGGTAGTCGGTACCGTAGGCGTATTTGGAGAGCTTCAGGTCGTCGTCGCCTTCGGGCAGGCGCTTGGCCGGGTCGGGGAAGTAGTTGAGCAGCACCGACACCACCGATTGGGCCCCGTCGACCAGCAGGCGAGGATCGAGCCGTTTGTCGAAGTGGTTGGCCATGTAACCCATCTGCCCGTGCCTATTCTGGTTGAGCCAGTTCTCAAGGCGTGGGGCTTCGGCTTCCAGAAACTCCGCTTTGGCAATGCCGCAGAAGTCGAAGCCTAGGTCAAGGGCTTTGGCCTTAATCAGTCGGGCGTTGGTAGCAGCGTTGTTCACAAACCCATAAGGTTTTCGAACCGGTATAGGTTTCCTCGTCAGGTACGTACTATCAAGGCGGTGGAAAGCATCGAAAAAGACGGTGGAACCAGCTGCTACAACATATACGCTTGTGTACGGCGAAATTCAACCGTATCTTTTCGTGAATCAGTCAAGCGGTTTGTTAGCCCCAACGTAGGGAAAGCTCAAGTATCAAATCAAATTAATTACCCGTGTTGCATGGGCAGGCTTCCGACAGCAGGATGCGGCCACAGCGGTTGGACCTTTGGCTCGTTCGGCGGATTTCGGCTGACAGGATAAACGCCCCGGTTGGGCAAGATCAGTTTGCCGGGTAGCGTCTTGGCGATGGGGTGCATGCCCCGAAAAGCAAGAGCTGAACTAAATACAGTACTACAAAATGCGAACCGGGCCGCCGGTGCGGTGCGTATTTTGTAGTGAACGTGCTGCAATCAGCAAGTTGGCAGCAATCTTTAACGAGGCATTTTATATTTATGCACTATTACCGGACTTTTCGTCAATAATATGAAGCATTTCATAGTGATCTTTATACTTCTCACATCACAGGCAATAGCCCAAGCACCACAGTTGTATAATCATGTCGCCAACGACGTGCATTTAATACATTCCCGGGTATTAAATCAAGATCGCCAAGTATACATTAATGTTCCAAAACTCGATTCTGTAGATAGTGGCAAGGCATTACCCGTTTTATATCTCTTAGATGGGGAGAATCATTTTCACATTCTTTCTGCATATATCGAGTATTTAAGGCATTGGCAGGTTATTCCTCCAATACTAGTAGTAGGCATTGTCAGTTTGGATCGAATAAAAGACCTTACACCCATTACTAGTTTAATCGACTTTGACGGTAAAGTGTCTTCTAAGTATAAGACTTCCGGCGGCAATGAGCAGTTTTTTGACTTTATTCAACAGGAATTGATGCCTTACATAGAGGCTAATTATAAAACAAGTTCTTTCAAACTATTCGCCGGACATTCACTCGGTGGTCTTACCGTTATTAATTGCATGCTTACGCGTCCTGATATGTTCAATGCATATATTGCAATAAGCCCTTCGGTATGGTTTGGTAATAAATATATTGTATCAGTGGCAGAACAAAAACTACCAAAACTGCCAATGAGAGACAAAAAATTTTTCTATAGCGTAGGGAATGAAGATGGTCATTTTCGAAATGATTTGCTAATACTTGATAAACTAGTTAAACAGAGTAGGTTGAAAACCTTTGAACACAAGTATAAATATTATCCTTACGAAGACCACATGACAGAGCCAATTCCGGCCTATTATGATGCGATACGGTTTGTCTATAAGAATTGGAAAAACGATATGAAAAAGTGATTTGATTGCAATAAGTGGAAATTAGACAGCTCAAAAAACCTGCACAACTTCATGTGTGTAAAGACGCCTGCGTCGCCATCACCAGCTAGAGTCGCCAGGTGACCCGGTTTTGCTTACTTCCATTGCCGGGTTCCGTCCAATAATGTAAATGCCCCGCCGGAGGCACTGCTATTACAATACAATTATAGTGCAGGTGCAACCGTGACCAACAAAACCCGATGCAACCACGGATTGAAACAATTGCGGCCAAAACACTGGTCGGGATGCGGCTGACGATGTCATTGACACACAACCGGACGAGCGACCTGTGGCGGGCGTTTATGCCGCTTCGGCATCAGATCGCCAATCAGCTATCGACGGAGTTGATATCATTGCAAACGTACCCAGCGGGGTATTTCGACGCCTTCAATCCGGCTGTGGAGTTTGAAAAATGGGCCTTGGCTGAGATGTCGGATGTAGGTAACGTACCTGACAAAATGCAGGCGTTCACGCTGCCGGGTGGCTTGTATGCCGTGTTTTTAGACAAAGGCTCCAGCTCCGATACCCGCACTATCCAATACATCTTCACGACCTGGCTACCCGCCTCCGCTTATGAGCTAGACCACCGGCCTCACTTCGAGGTGCTGGGTGCCAATTACAAAAACGCCGATCCCCACTCGGAAGAAGAAATCTGGATTCCCATCCGGCCAAAGACCATGGCTATTCCGATTTAATTCGGATCCTAAGCGGATACGTACCCAGCCCTATTCCCAGATCACCTCAACCACTTCTCGCTTCAAATCGATGGTGGTGCGGGCTTCGTTGGGTTGTCGGCGGATGATAAGCTGGTTTTTGGCGGGGCGTACCACGTCCTGCTGCAAGACGTGCGTGGCGTCTTTCTTCCGAAAAATCGACACGGCCGTTTCGGGCTGATCGAGCGTCAGGGCAAATTGCTTGCCTTTGGCACGTACCTCGCGGGCGGTCTGGGGTGGTTCCTGCCCGCGTACCAACGCCAGCGCGCGGCTCGCCTGCGGGACGCCGTACCCCACGTAATTGTTGCCGTAGGGGTAGAGGTGCGCCGATTTTTCGATGATCTCCTTGATTTTTCGACTCGACAGCTTCGGGTTGGCCTGCATCAGGCAGGCGGCAAAACCCGTAATCACCGGGGCCGACAGCGACGTGCCGTAGAGTGAGAAGCACGCGACATTAGGTTTCAGGTAGGGGAGTGGCTCCGGCCCGATGCTGCTATAGCCGATGCGGTTCCAAAGGCGCGCGTTGGTAGCCCCCACGGCCAGTACGCCCTCGGCATCGGCCGGGGTGCTGATGATCCGCCAGCTGCGGTCGTCGCCCTCGTTGCCCGCCGACACGATGATGAGCATACCCTTCTTGTCGACAGCCATCTGCGCGGCGCGGCTAATCAGGCTGGTATGGCCATCCATCTGGAACGTTTCGTAGTTCTCCTGCGGATTGGAAAAGCCTCGTGCGTAGCCCAGCGAGGTGTTGATCAGTCGCACGCCCAGGCTGTCGAGCCATTCCATTGCCTGCACCCAGTTGTCTTCTTCGCCCCGAAACTCCCGGTTGCCAGCGTCGGTGCGGGCCAGGTAAAACGTAGCGTCGTAGCCCAAGCCCAGTTGCAGATTCCCAACGGGATCATACCCCGCGATGGCCGCCAGCACTTCGGTGCCGTGCGTGTCGGAATACGTGTCGAGGGTGCGGAAGAGGTTGTCTTTCGATTTGGCCCGGTTCACGTAATCACGTACCTGCCGGAAGCCGCCCCGCTGGGCGATGGGCTTCAGCACCGCCGCTGAGTCGGCCGCAAAAAAGCCCGCGTCGATCACGCCGATCTGCACAAAACGCCCCGTGAGGTTTTCCTGCGCAAACGCCTGCGACTGAATCTGCCCCATCACCGGGGCCAATTGGGGCTGGCTCAGGCTGGGTACGTCGGGCAGGCTCGTGATCACGATGGCGGGGTCGATGGAGTGCACCTCACGCACGAAAGCCAGCCGTTTGACCTGCTCACGTTGGGCCTCGGTCAGCCGGGCCGACACCGCGTTGAGCCAGCGCGACTGGCTTTTCGGCGCAATGCCCAGGGCCTGTAACTGCCGCACATACGTACCTGAAACCGGTTTGTCGGTGTCGTCGACCGGCAGCTGGAGCGCCTGGCGGTTGGCCAGAGCCTGCGCCGACAGGGCGGGCGTTGCCGATGGGTCTTTGTCGGTCAGCAGAATCCAGTAAGCCGGTTGAGCCGCCACCAACGTGGCCGAAAGAATAAGGGCAAGAAGCAGCAGATGACGCATAGCGCAGCAGAAAACAACGATCTTTGGCGATGAAGGCTAGTTGTGGTCATTGGTCGTGCTTATTGACCGCGAGGAATGACGCCGGAGGCCAGTGACCACGACTAACACCAATCAATCAACAAAACAAACACGATTTCGTCCTTGCTTATGCGCTATTCGCCCATTGATAGCCAACTTTTCGTGCAAAATCGGCAGCGACTCACCCAACTGTTGCCCGGGAAGGCGATGGTGATCCTCAACGCCAACGACATTCTACCCACCAACGCCGACGGCACGCTGCCCTTTCGGCAAAGCAGCGACCTATTCTACCTGTCGGGGGTCGATCAGGAAGAATCGCGGCTGGTGCTGTTTCCCGAGCACCCCGACCCGAAATTTCGCGAAGTGCTGTTCCTGCGCGAAACCAGCGAACTGATCGAAATCTGGGAAGGCCACAAACTCACCAAAGCCGAGGCCGAAGCGACGTCGGGCATTCCGCAGAAACAGATTTACTGGAACACCCAGTTCGAGGCCATCTTCACGCAGATGGTCTTCGAGGCGCAGGTCGTTTTCCTGAATGCCAACGAGCATACCCGCAACGGCAACGAGGTAGAAACGCGGGAGGCCCGGTTTGTGGCCGATTTTAAACGCCAGTATCCGCTGCACACGCTCGCCCGGCTGGCGCCGCTGATGCATCAGCTGCGGGCCATCAAACTGCCGCAGGAGGTGGCCTTGTTGCAGCAGGCAATCGACATCACCGACGGTATGTTCCGCCGACTGCTTGGCTTTGTGAAACCCGGCGTCTGGGAATACGAAATCGAAGCCGAGATGATGCACGAGTTTTTGCGAAATCGCTCGCGGGGGGCGGCTTATACGCCCATCATCGCGTCGGGTAAAAACGCCTGCGTGTTGCATTACATCGAAAACAATGCGCAGTGCCAGGCGGGCGAGGTGCTGCTGCTCGATCTGGGAGCGGAATACGCCAACTACAACGCCGACATGACCCGCTCCATTCCGGTAAGTGGCCGCTTCACGCCGCGGCAGCGGGCAGTATATGACGCCGTACTGCGTGTGATGCGGGCCGCCACGCAACTGCTCGTAACGGGCAATATCTGGGACAACTACCACCGCGAAGTAGGCAAAATCATGGAGTCGGAACTGATCGGCCTCGGTTTGCTCGACCGGCACGAGGTGGCGAAACAGGACCCCGACGCGCCGCTCTACAAGAAATACTTCATGCACGGCACCTCCCACTTCCTGGGTCTCGACGTGCACGACGTGGGCAACAAGTACCGCCGCTTCGAGCCGGGTATGGTCTTCACCTGCGAACCGGGCATCTACATTCGGGAAGAAGGGCTGGGCATTCGGCTCGAAAACAATATCCTGATCACCGAAACGGGCAATATTGATCTGATGGCCAATATTCCCGTGGAGGCCGATGAGATCGAGGCGTTGATGAATGCCTGATACAAAAACAGGCAGCGGGGATGCCCGCTGCCTGTATCAATGCACTAAGGAAGGGATGTGTAGGAAAACTTACTTGGCAACGGCTTCTTTGCTTTCAAGGGCCATGCTCAGGCTGTTGAAAATGCGGCGAACGGCCGTTTCAACGCGATCCCAGCCCTCCTCGGTCGTCATGTCGAGGTCAAGAATTTTGGTGCGGTTACTGCTAACGAGGGTCATATACGTTACCCCGCCCAGCACGATAGCCGTCAAGGCAGCCGGATCGTAGGCCGGGAACGGTGCCAGTTTGTCGACAATCTTCTTGTACGACTCGTTGCGGAACGTCGACAGGCGGCGGGCCAGTTCGGTTTC
The DNA here is from genome assembly GCF_000331105.1 of Fibrella aestuarina BUZ 2. NCBI lineage: Bacteria > Pseudomonadati > Bacteroidota > Cytophagia > Cytophagales > Spirosomataceae > Fibrella > Fibrella aestuarina. The sequence goes on from NC_020054.1 coordinate 3,406,064, forward strand.
GCCGTTCTGCATTTCCCAGCGGATCAGCTCCTGCGATGATTTGCGGCTGCGGAATTCGCGGGCCAGTTTGATGACATACTCCGACCAGATTTTGCTGCGCTCTTCAGGCGCCGGGTTGGAGGGCACCGTGTCGATAAACCGGTCGTTGAACATCGACAGGAAGAAGCCCCGCTGCACGTAGGCTTCCAGCAGCCCATTCCAGCCACCAAAGTAGCGGTAAATGAGTACTTTGTTAACTCCTGCCTTTTCGGCTACGGCGTTGATGCCTGCCTTCTTGGTACCCTTTTCGGCCATAACGTCACCCATAGCGCGCAGGATGCGCTCCATGGTCATAGCCCGGTTACGTCTTTTTACTTGCTTCATAGTCACTCTGTTTTAGAAGTTGTCACTCAATACTTGGCACCTGTATTCGCAAAACTGTAGAATTAGAATCATGTTACCAAGCGGTAACGTGAAAAAAATTGAACGGTAAGTATTATATTATTATAGAAACATAACCAAATATAAATAGACGCTTTCGGTTAAATGGCTCGTTATCAATGTACCAACAAATAAGTGGGTAATTGTGGTCCTATTTTACGCCTACTTTAGGGTTAGTAAATTGATTTTGTAACCTGTGGTTTACATGGGAGTCGGCTAGCTAACAGCCTGCCGAATTAGCAGGCAGCCGTTGGTTCTGCCTATCTTTGCACCTAAAATAATGATAAAGTAATCATAAGTCTATGGCCAATGTGCTAATAATTGGGGCGGGTGGTGTAGGTAGTGTCGTGGCGCACAAATGTGCCCTGAATGCCGATGTCTTCACCGACATAACCCTTGCCAGCCGCACGAAAGCGAAGTGTGACAAGATCGCTGCCGAAATCGAGTCGATGCACGGCGTTACCATCAAAACGGAGCAGGTCGATGCCGATGTGGTGGCCGACATGGTGGCTCTGATCGAGCGGGTAAAGCCGTTTCTGGTGATTAACGTCGCGTTGCCCTACCAGGATCTGCCGATCATGGACGCCTGTCTGGCGACCAAAACGCACTACATGGATACGGCCAACTACGAGCCGAAAGACGTTGCCAAGTTTGAATACAGTTGGCAGTGGGCCTACAAGCAGCGTTTTGAGGAGGCGGGCATCATGGCCCTGCTCGGCTGTGGATTCGACCCCGGCGCCACGCAGGTGTTTACGGCCTACGCGGCCAAGCATCAGTTCGATGAAATGCATTACCTCGACATCATCGACTGTAACGCGGGTAACCACGGCAAGGCGTTTGCCACCAACTTCAACCCCGAAATCAACATCCGTGAGATTACGCAGCCGGGGCGCTACTGGGAAAACGGCGAGTGGATCGAGATTCCAGCGATGAGCATTCACAAGCCGGTCGTCTACCCCGAAATCGGTCCCAAGGAGTCGTACGTGCTGTACCACGAAGAATTGGAGTCGCTGGTGAAGAACTTCCCGACGCTGAAACGGGCCCGGTTCTGGATGACCTTCGGGCAGGCGTACCTAACGCACCTCGAGGTGCTTCAGAACGTGGGCATGACCCGCATCGACCCGGTGAAATTCAACGGGATGGACATTGTGCCGCTGGAATTCCTCAAAGCGGTGCTGCCCGCGCCCGATACGCTCGGCGAAAACTACACGGGTCAAACCAGCATTGGCTGCCAGATCAAGGGCGTGAAAGACGGGCAGGAAAAAACCTATTATATCTGGAACAACTGCGACCATGCCGAGACCTACAAAGAGGTACGCGGGCAGGCCGTCAGCTATACCACCGGCGTACCGGCCATGATTGGGGCCATGCTGCTGATCAAAGGCGAGTGGCTCAAACCGGGCGTCTGGAACTGCGAAGAGCTCGATCCCGATCCGTTCATCGAGCAGATGAACAAGCAGGGCCTGCCGGTTCAGGACAAAATCTTGACCGAGGAAATCGTCTAGGCAACTGCCTGAATAAGCAGCCAACAATAAAAACG